>JBGQCE010000594.1:0-2583 GCA_041495185.1 Bradyrhizobium sp. | reverse complement strand
GCTGGTCGTTACTTTGCGTCGTCCCCGCGAACGCGGGGACCCATAACCACCGATGTCGGTTGTTGCACTCAGCTGTGGCTCCAACTTTCGCCAAACAGGCATTTGTGGTTATGGGTCCCGGCTCGCGCGGAGCCTGTCATCGGGCGCGCATTCGCGCGACCCGTTGGCTTGGCCGGGACGACGACCTAAAGAACTCTAAACCTTCGCCGTCTCCAGTGTCTCAAAATGCCCGCGGCGCTGCAGCCACGCCAGCAGGATCAGGCTCGGCACCGCGACCACGACGCAGATCGCGAAGAACAGCGGCCAGCCCGTCGCCTTCGCCACATACCCTGCGCCTGAAGACAAATAGGTGCGCCCGACCGCGGCAAGTGCGGTGAGTAGCGCGTATTGGGTCGCGGTGTGCAGCGGGTTTTGGCACAGCGCCGACAAATAGGCGACGAAGATCACAGTGCCGATGGCGCTGGTGAAATTCTCGGCCGTGATGGCGAAGGCCAGCGCCCATTGATTGACGCCGGCCAGCGCCAGCCACGAGAACGAGAGATTGGCGACCGCCTGCAGCACCCCGCCGATCCACAGGCTTGCGGCCAGCGAATAGCGCCGCGCCACGAATCCGCCGGCGAAACCGCCGATCAAGGTCGCGGCAAGCCCAACGCCCTTGACGATGGCGGCATAGTCGTTGCGGGTGAAGCCGAGATCGATCACGAATGGCGCGGTCATGGTGCCGGAGAACGCGTCGGTGAATTTGAACAGCACCACGAAGGCGAGCGCCGCGAGAGCATCCCTGCGGACGAGAAATTCGGAGAACGCGCCAATCGCGGCATGGATCACGCGCGCGAACGCGGTCTCCATGCGCGTCGCTGCCTCCGCGCGCGCCGATTGCCCGGGCTCGGTGGCTGATAGCGCCGTGACGGTGCCGATCAGCACCATCGCTGCCATCACCGCATAGCCCCACATCCATGCCGAGGTGCGCGCGATGCCGGTGCTTTCGAACGCGCTTACCAGAAACAACGCGCCCGCGGTCGAGACCAGCATGCCGATGCGATAGGCTGCGACATAGGAGGCCATGCCGGCGGCCTGCTCGCGCTCGGGCAGGCTCTCGACGCGAAACGCATCGACCACGATGTCCTGCGTCGATGACATCGCCGCCACCAGCAGCGCGCCGAGCGCGACTGATAACGGCGAGCGCGCCGGATCGGTCAGCGCCAAGAGCAGAATCGCGCCGATCAAGAGCAATTGCGCGAACACTAGCCAGCCGCGCCTGCGGCCGAATCTGCGCGTGAAGAATGGCACGTGCAGCGCATCGACCAGCGGCGCCCATAGAAATTTCAGCGTATAGGGCGTGCCGACCAGCGCGAACAGGCCGATGGTGCCGAGATCGACGCCGGATTCGCGCATCCACACCAGCAGCGTAGATCCCGACAGCGCCAGCGGCAGGCCGGAGGAAAAGCCGAGCAGCATCACGATCAGCACGCGGGGCTGCAGATACACCGCGAGGCTATCGCGCCAGGAGGCGCGGGGAGTGGCGGTCGATGTTTCGGGCAGGCGGTCAGGTGCGCTGGTCATGCCGCAGTGCTAGCAGATTCGGGCGCAACAAATGATAGCGTCATCGCCCGGCTTGACTATTACTCAGATGTCATCGTCCGCGAAGGCGGACGATCCAGTATCCCGTGAAGATCGAGTTCAACAATGAACCTCTCGTATTACTGGATACCCCGCCTTCGCGGGGTATGACGGGGAACGTCAAACGCCGGCTATGCCTGCATACAGATCATCCCAATTGGGATTGAGCTCCTCAATGAGTCGGATTTTCCAGGTTCGATTCCACTTTTTCAATCGCTTCTCGCGCCTGATTGCGTTTTCGGCATCATCGAATTGTTCGAAATAGACCAGCCTGTCGACCTCATATTTCTTCGTAAAACTTTTCACCAGTTTCAGGCGATGTTCAGCAACGCGACGAATGAGGTCGTTAGTCACGCCGATATAGAGCGTGCCGCCAATCTTGTTTGCAAGGATGTAAACGTAGAAGCTGCGTGCTCTCATCGATCGTCTCTGGAATACTGGTTCGCCCGGTCAAGCCGGGCGATGACGACGGTGCGTCACTCCCCCGCCTGCAGCTTGCGCGGCAGCGGGAACAGCTCGGGCGTGGCTGGTTTGACGATGCGCGGGGTCTCGGCGGGCGCATCGGCCTTGCTGAAGTCCAGTTCCTCGATCCGGCCTGCGCGTTTTTCGATCTTGTCGGCGGAGATCAGGATCTGCCGGACATCCTCGTTGGCCTGGCCGAAATGAGCTTGCAGCTTCAGCACGCGATCGCGCAGCCGGTCGAGATCGTCGCCGAGGTTGAGGACTTCGGTGCGAATCTGGTCGGCGGCGTCGCGCATCCGTGCGTCCTTGAGGATCTGCTGCATCACCTGGATCGCCAGCATCAACAGCGACGGCGATACCAGCACCACGCGGGCGCGATAGGCCTTCTGGATCACGTCGTCAAAGCCGTCGTGGATTTCGGCGTAGACCGATTCCGAGGGCACGAACATCAGCGCGGTGTCCTGGGTCTCGCCTGCGATCAAATATTTCTCGGCGATATCG
>JBGQCE010000593.1:0-2597 GCA_041495185.1 Bradyrhizobium sp. | reverse complement strand
GTTGATCATGGCGTTGAAGGATCATATCGCTCGGACAGGGCTAAGCCAGTCGGAGGCGGCTAAGCTGCTTGGTGTTACCCAGCCGCGCATCTCTGATCTCATGCGCGGCAAAATCGAACTGTTTGGCCTCGATACCTTGGTCAATATGATCGGAGCTGCCGGCTTGCATGTTGAAATGCGCATCTCGGACGCAGCCTAATCAAAAAGCTAGCCCCCTTCGCCAGTCCAGGCCATGCTTGACCCAATTTGGGACCAAGCCAATGGATTTCATACATTTCGATCGCCGTGATGCTTCGATCGTGAAATCGATCAAGCAGCGCGACCTTTTGTATACATGGCTGCGCATCCAAAAACCGCTTACTGCAGCTTGATATCCGCCGCCTTGATCACATCCCCCCACCGCTCAACCTCGTCTCGCATGTACTTGCTAGCCTTCTTCGCGGAGCCGCCAAAGGTTACCGCTGACAATTTCTTGAGAGGGTTCTGCAACTCGGGTTGGCGCAGCGCTTCGTTCACGTCGGCATTGATCTTGTCCGTGATGTTTTTCGGCGTGTTCGGCGGCGCAACGATCGCGTACCAGGCAACCGCCTCGAAGCCCGGCAGCGTTTCTGCGACCGTCGGCACATCGGGAAGCGACGGCAGGCGCTGGGTCGAGGCCACGGCGAGCAGCTTGAGATTGCCCGCCTCGACGAGTGGCAGAGAAACACCGAGATTGTCGAACATCAGGTCGACGTCGCCGGCGAGCAGGCCCTGAAGTGCAGGCGCCGATCCTCGATAGGGGATGGAGCGCAGCTTTACCTTGGCCATCACCTGGAAAAGCTCGGCGGTGAGGTGAGAGGTCGTCCCATTGCCTTGCGTCGCAGCGGTAACCTTCTCAGGGTTCTGCCGCAGATATTCGATGAGTTCAGCCACGCTCGATGCCTTGAGGTTCTTTGGATTGACGATCAGCGCGTTTGGCACGTGGGCCATCACGATAACAGGCTCGAATTTGGCCGGATCGAACCCAAGCTTCGGATAGAGATTTTGGTTGATTACCAGCGGTGGCGGTGGCGACGAAAGCAACGTGTAACCGTCTGGAGCCGAGTGATAAACAAATTCGGCACCGATGTTTCCCGCAGCCCCGGTGCGGTTCTCGATAACGACCGGCTGGCCCCATTTGCGTGAGAGCCAGTCTCCGACAAGTCGCGGGATGGCGTCGGCGGTCCCGCCGGCAGCAAAGGGTACGATGATTTTTACCGGATGATCCGGATAGTCGTCCGCACGCGCCCAGCTGGCGGCGAATGTAGACAAGACCAACAAGAGCGACAGCGCACCCATCCATCGGCCGACGAAAACCCAACGTCGGGTGTGCGCGTTGCGCATTCGATGCTCCCCCTGTATTCCGGCGGCTGTAACCGCACTTGATGACAAAATACCTTGGTCTGTGTGAGGATACAACGCGATCGCCAATCTATTCCGGCGTTCCATGATAAGGAGTCGATGATGGTGCAGTCCCGCCCCTATGTCTCTATCGTCGGAGGCGGGATCGGGGGCTTGTTCGCGGCCAATGCGCTGGCCGCACAAGGTATCCCGGTGTCGGTCTACGAACAGGCGCCAGTGATCGGCGAGGTCGGTGCCGGCGTGTTTCTTACCCCCAACAGCGTGCGGCATCTGCAGCGGATCGGATTGGGACCCGCGGTGGAGCAGTGGGGGGCGCGCGTCGGCCACGATTCGCACTACTTCCGCCACGACGGAGCACCCATCGCGCCGGTCCAGGTGACGGACTCCTCAGGCTGGAATGCAACCTTCGGAATGCACCGTGCCGATCTCGTCGAGATGCTGGCCAATGCCTGCCTGCCGGCGCGGTTCATACCGGACATCAGTGCACGGGTTTCGAACAAGACGGCAACATGGCCCGGGTGTCGTTCGCCAACGGCGCCTCCACCGAGGCCGATGTTGTGATCGCCGCGGACGGCATCCACTCGGAGCTTCGACCCTATGTCTTTGCTTCTTCCCGGCCGGTGTTTTCCGGATCAGTCGCTTACCGAGGCCTGGTGCCGCATGAGCGCGTCCCGCATTGGCCGACCGACCGCTGGCAAATGTGGCTCGGCAAAGGAAGACACTTCCTCGCCTTTCCCGTGCGCGCCGGAAAGCTGATCAACTATGTCGGGTTCGTGCCGACGGACGAGGAGATGAAGGAATCGTGGTCGGCCCCCGGCGATCCCGATATTCTTCGGCTAGCGTTTGCGGGCTGGGATCCGCGTATTCATCAGTTGCTCAGGGAAGTTCAGGCGACGTTCCGATGGGCGCTGTACGATCGCGAACCGCTGCCGGTCTGGACCAAGCAAAGGTTGAGCCTGCTCGGCGATGCCGCACACCCAATGCTTCCGCATCTCGGACAAGGCGCCAATCAATCGATCGAAGACGGCATGGCGCTCGCGACGATCCTGGCGCGCGCGGACCGGACGACGGCCCCATTGGCCCTCCTCGCTTACGAACGGCTCCGCCGTGAGCGCGTGGCGCAGGTCCAGCGCGGCGCGCGCGAGAACGGGCTGCGCTACGATTCCGCCTATTCCGACCTGGGTGTCAGGGATGCCGAGATCACGGCACACGCCGCG
>JBGQCE010000592.1:0-2599 GCA_041495185.1 Bradyrhizobium sp. | reverse complement strand
CGTCGACCGCCCGGCGGAGCGCTTTCGGATCCTGAACGGGCTCGACGTCCATGCCCAGGTCAAGGCGCGCGACCGCGTCAAGATCGTGGTGGACTAGCACCGTCGTCCCGGCCAAGCGAAGCGCGAGCCGGGACCCATAACCACCGATGCCAGTGTTGCAGCAAGCTGGTGCCACCACCGGTGTAACAACATGCATTTGTGGCTATGGGTCCCCGCGCCCCGTGCGCAATTGCGCACTAGGCGGGGATGACGAGTCGATAGAGTTCGCTAAACTCGCAGCAAACAAAAAGCCCGGTCTTTCGGACCGGGCTTCTGATTATCGGGATATGCGCGAGCTGCTTACGCCGCTTCGTCCGCGACGGCGGTATCGTCGCTGTCAGCGTCCGCATCGGCATCACCGTCAGCCCCGACTTCCGTCTCGGTCTTGGCGCCACGGCGCGGGCTCTTGGCGAGCTGGGTCTCGATTTCCTTGACCGCTTCGGTCTCCGTCACATGCTGCACGACGGCGATTTCCCGCGACAGACGGTCGAGCGCCGCTTCATAGAGCTGACGTTCGCTGTAGGACTGTTCGGGCTGAGATTCCGAACGATAGAGATCGCGAACCACTTCGGCGATCGCGACGATGTCTCCGGAATTGATCTTGGCTTCATATTCCTGGGCCCGGCGCGACCACATCGTGCGCTTGACGCGCGCGCGGCCTTTAAGGGTTTCCAGCGCCCGCTTCACCAGCGCCGGCTCCGACAGCTTGCGCATGCCGACATTGGCGACCTTCGCGGTCGGCACCCGCAGCGTCATCTTGTCCTTCATGAAATTGATCACGAACAGTTCAAGCTTGGCGCCGGCGATTTCCTGATCTTCGATCGCCAGAATCTGGCCAACGCCATGCGCGGGATAAACCACGAATTCGTTGGTCTTGAAGCCCTGACGCTGGGTCAGAACCTTCTTCGGCTCCTCGACCCGCGGCGCGACGGCCACGGCCTTTGCGGCAGGCTTGCCGGCGGCGACCGGTTTGGCGGCAGTCTTGCTGACAAGAGCCTTGCTGACAGGAGCCTTGCCGACAGGAGCCTTGTTGACATGAGTCTTGCTGACAGGGGCCTTGGCAACGGTTTTCGGGGCAGTTTTGGAGGCAGCGACCTTCGAAGCATTGGTCTTCGAACCCGTCGCTTTCGCGGCAGTTTTTGCAGTCTTGTTTGGCATTGCGCTTCTTTTGTTTTTTGAGGATTTTCCAGCCGAGGCCTTGGCAGAAGTCCGGGCACGGCTTTTGGTTGCACTGCGGCGGGCCACAGCGGCTTTCTTGGAGACCTTGGAAGCACTCTTTTTACGCGTTTTCTGTGACACAGCCTGCGCGCGGAACTGCCACGCCCCTGTTCGATGTTTTCACGGGAACCCTGAGGCCAGATGTACGCATGGCTGGATTCGGCTAATAATGGCACAATATAGCACATTTTCCGTAAAAATCAATGATTTACGCCCTGTCTGGGCGGTTTAGGGGGCCGTTTCGGCGATGTGAGCGGGATTAGGGTTAAGTTGGAACCAGCAACCGATCAGTCGCCGGTCCCCGGAGCCGGAGAAAAATATTTCTCGAACTTGCCTTCCATCCCCTCGAAATCCTTGGCGTCTCCAGGGGATTCTTTCTTCTGGGTGATATTCGGCCAGCTCTTGGCATATTCGGTATTCACCTCGAGCCATTTCTCCAGGCCGGGCTCGGTGTCCGGCTTGATGGCGTCGGCGGGGCATTCAGGTTCGCACACGCCGCAATCGATGCATTCGTCCGGATGGATGACCAGCATGTTTTCACCCTCGTAGAAGCAATCCACGGGGCACACCTCGACGCAGTCGGTATATTTGCACTTAATGCAGGCTTCAGTGACGACGTAAGTCATCCAAGGCTCCGAAACGGGTCAATTTTGTGTGGTTTGCGTAGCGCAGGAACTCCGCAGCCGCAAGTGAAGCACCGCACAGCTGCAAGGCGTTTTCGAGCGGTCCCACGCTCACCGAATTCGCAATACAGATAGTCACTCCTGCCGGTCCTGCAAATCGTCGTACAGCACGCGCGCGGCCGACGCATCGCCCCGGCGCTCCGAAAATCCGACAACCTTGAGGACGCGCACGCTGCGATCGAGCCCGATGGTCAGCACGTCGCCGGCCTTCACGGCATGACCGGGCGCCTTCTCGCGAACGCCATTGATGCGGACACGGCCGGCCTCGACCAGCGCGGCCGCGCTGGTGCGGGCCTTCACCACCCGCGCGTGCCACAACCATTTATCGAGACGCTGGCGCTCCAAGCGACACCACTTCGAGAATCGATCGTTAGCGATCCTTGCGGTTGGCGGTAAGCTGCTCTTTCAGAGCCGCGAGTTTGGCAAACGGCGAATTGGGATCGACCGGGCGCTCGCGTTCGCGGGGCGGCGCGCTGCTCGCATACTGCCGGTGCGAGGGCCCGCCATCGGGACGCTTGTCGCGTCCACCTTTTTCACGGCCGCCCTTGTCGCGGCCGCCGCCAAATTTGCTCTTATCTCTGCCTTGTTCCCTGCCCTTGCCTTCAAAGCGCTCGCGCGGCGGACGCTTATCGTCGCGCGGTTCGCGCACCACCGGCGCG
>JBGQCE010000591.1:0-2602 GCA_041495185.1 Bradyrhizobium sp. | reverse complement strand
GTGGCGATGAACCTCGAGCTCGGCTGGTCGGCGCGCCTGCAGGATGCCCTGCGCGACGACAACTTCGTGCTGCACTATCAGCCGATCCTGGCGCTTGCCGGTCTGGACAGGAGGGAAGTCACGGACCAGACGGACAACCTCTGGCGGCAGATGTCGCGGACATCCCCACACGCCGCGCCGCACTACGAAGTGCTGGTCCGGCTGGTGAACCCGCGTGGCGAAATCGTCTATCCGGGCGCCTTTCTACCGACCGCGGAGCGTTTCGGTCTCATGCACCAGATCGACACCTGGGTGTTGACGAATGCCGTGAAAAAACTCTCGGAACTGAACAAGCTCGGCGGCGGCGCGACCTTTACCATCAATATTTCTGGCCATTCGCTGGATGCCGAAAACCTGGCGCCACTGTTGCTTACCCTGCTCGAGAAGTATCAACTCGCGGCCGGTTCTCTCGTATTCGAGATCACTGAGGCGAGCGCCATAGCCAATATCGACGCGGCCAAGAAATTGATCAATGAATTGCGCGGTTTCGGCTGCCGCTTCGCGCTCGACGATTTCGGCAGCGGTTTCAGCTCCTTCTTCCACCTCAAACACTTGCCGGTGGATTTCGTGAAGATCGACGGCCAGTTCGTGCAGGGCATGGGAACCAATCCCGCCGACCGTGCGATTGTCGCTTCGATCAACGATATCGCACATTCCTTCGGCAAGCGCACCATCGCAGAATTCGTCGAGAGCGCCGACGTCCTGAAGATGCTGCAGGACTCCGGTGTCGATTACGTGCAGGGCTACTATATTTCACCGCCCTCGAGCGACCTGCCGACGATCGACCTGCGCCGTCCGGACGCCATCGGCCACGCTTGAAAAAGTCCAGTGGGCGCGCTGCGCTTCCAATATCGCTCCAGGCGAAATTGGTCAGGGTGTGAAGCAATCGAGATCGTTGGCGAACGCCACTGGCCCCGCGAAGTGCTTTTTGATTGAATCCAGCGTTTCGGTTTCACGACCCAGCGTGCGACGCATGCGGTGCGACAGCACCAGCTGTTTCACACCGGCCTCATGGGCGACGGCGCCGATGACTGACGGCGGCATGTGCAGGCGGCGCTCGACGCCGTTGGCGCCCTCAGGCACCGCGTTGTGAGCAATTAGAAGGTCGGCCTGACGGGCGAGTTGTTCCAGATGATCGCCCTCGCCGTTTGTGTCACCACTGAAAACAATACTTTTGCCGCCGGCTTCGATGCGCCAGGCGAGCGCCGGTATCGACCCATGGGCAACGGCGGTGGCGGAGGTTTTCAGGCGGTCATTGGCAAAAACGGACCAGATTTTATCGCCGGCCTTGCGTGGTGCGCGGATTTTTCCGCGTATTTCCCCGACATCCCGGGGCTCCAGCTTGTAGGTGTTGCTGCTCATCGGGTTTAAGAAATCGCCCAAGTAGCGGTAAGCGCCGCGCGTGCTGTCAAACAAGGCGCGCACGAACGCCACGGTTGAGGGCATGAACCTGTTGCCCGCGGGACCGTAGACCGGCAATGGACGTGCGCGGTCTTCGAAGAAAGACGATTTGATCAGTGCCGGCAGGTCGCTGGAGTGATCGACATGCAGGTGGGTAAACAGGATCACGTCGAGATCCGAGACGGTGGCACCGGATTCACCGAAGCGCAGCGCCGCCCCGCCGCCGATGTCGACCAGCACGCGCGGCTTGCCGCTGATCCAGACGAGGTAGCTGCTCGAGGCGCGCTTGTCCGCAAGTTCCGGGCCGCCCGAGCCTAGCACCTGAACCTGCACCGGAGCCGTGCCGCAGACTGAGGCGACGACGGGCATCCACGCGCAGCTCAGCAGGACAATGACGATACGCGCGATCAAGCCGGCTCCATGCGCTGGATATGGTCGAGGCGGATGGTCAGGGTTTCGCCCGCGGAGGTGCGGCAGATGAGAAACTCCTCGTGATGGGCGGTTTTGAGATCAAGCGGCAATACCACCTGATCGTAGTGCACGTTTGCGTCGTGCCAGCGCAGATGCAGTTTCTGCCGGTGCAGGATGGCGATCTCGTATTCCGAGTAGCGTGCGCAGGCGATGGGCGCGTACGGGTCTTGATCGTGCGGCTCAGTCATTGTCGCGTTGCGTCTCCAGTCCCGTCAGTTCGCCGTCCGCGCCGACCTCGATCCGGAACACGATCGGGCGGCAGCAGACATAACAGTCCTCGATGTATTCCTGGCTGCCGCCCGAGACATCGATATCGGTCTCGAATGTCTCGCCGCAGTACGGACACTGCACGCTTTGCTGATTATTCACCGCACGAGTTTATCAGTGTTTGCCTGGCCCCCGGACAGGTTCCGCGTGCCCGCTTGCTTCGGGTCGGGGGAGGGCTTATGCTAGATGAGAACAAAATGAGAACATTAATTGGGCAGGACGAATATGCCAACCGACCGTTCCCGCCAGGTGTATGACTTCGTCCGCGCCTACACCGCGCGCCACGGCTATGCGCCCAAGCTGCGGGAGATCGCCGACCATCTCGGCATTGCCTCGCGCGGCGTGGTGCACCGCCACCTGCGCGCGCTGGAGGATGAAGGGTTCATCCGTATCGAGCCGGACCGCGCGCGCGGTATCCGTCTGT
>JBGQCE010000590.1:0-2602 GCA_041495185.1 Bradyrhizobium sp. | reverse complement strand
CGATTCAACATGGACACATTCCCCCTCGATACGATCGCCCGATTGTCTCAGGTCATGATGTTTTCAGGAGTGTGGGGAAAGGCCTCGCAAAAATCAATTCGAGCGTATCGAGGCCGTAAACGGCCAATCGCCGCGGACCTCACTCGCCGCCCGGCTTGTCCTCATCGTCGTCTTTCGATCCCGGAATGGCGTAGGAATTCGACAGCCAGCGGTTCAGGTCGACATCCCGGCAACGCTCGGAACAGAAGGGCCGCGAGCCCTCACTGGCCGGCTTGCCGCAGATCGGGCACGGTTTTGCGACACCCTTGCCGGGACCGGCATCTTTTGGTGCCTTAGCTGGCATTCAGCCAGCCGAAGCGAACCGGGAAACCCTCGCCGCCGAGCAGCGCGACCGATTCATAAAGCGGCAGTCCCACGACATTGGTGTAGGAGCCGACCATCTTGACCACGAACGATCCGGCGATGCCCTGCACGGCGTAACCGCCGGCCTTGCCGCGCCATTCGCCGGAACCGATATAGGCCTGGATGTCATCCTCGCTCAGGCGCTTGAAGCGGACGCGCGTTTCGACCAGACGCTGGCGAAAGGCCTCCTTCGGCGTCACCAGGCAGATCGCGGTGTAGACTTTGTGGTTGCGCCCCGACAACAGCCGCAGGCATTGCGAGGCTTCATCGACCAGGTTCGCCTTGGGCAGGATGCGGCGGCCGACCGCGACCACAGTGTCAGCGGCGAGAATGAAGGAGCCGCGCAATTCGTCATCGAGCTGCACCGATTTGAGCGCGGCGTCGGCCTTGGCGCGGGCGAGCCGATTGACGCAGGCGCGCGGCAACTCGCCCCGCTTCGGGGTCTCGTCGACGTCGGCGGGACGCAACGCGTCGGGCTCGATGCCGGCCTGATTAAGCAAAGCGAGCCTTCGCGGCGAACCTGAGGCAAGAACGAATTTGGGACGGCCAAGCATGCGAACTTTTATCGGCGGGAGGAACGGAAGAGAACCAGAGGATCAATGCGCGCGGAACCTATCGGAAGGCATTCCTTGAGACAACCGGCTAACACACTATCGTCGTCCCCGCGAACGCGGGGGCCCATAACCATAGGCTGTTGTTATTGAGGTGACTTTTGCAACAGCCACCGCCTCAAATCGCACCTTCACGGCGTATGGGTCCCTGCTTTCGCAGGGACGACATCTCATGATGGATTACCCGCTCGCGGCGCCCGCCTTCGAAAACCGCTTGCGGATGCGCAGCAACAGGGTGTCGCAGACCTCGCGATAGGCCTGCAGTTTCTGCTCGCGGTTGCCCTCGGTGCCGGTCGGATCGTGGGTCGGCCAGTATTCCACGTCGGCCGCAAGCGTCCGCGTCAGTTCCAGCGCCTTGTGATGCGCCTCCGGCGACAGCGTGATGATCAGGTCGAAATTGAGCCCCTCCCAATCGTCCAGCTCCTCGAACGTGGTCGGCTTGTGACCCCTGATATCCTGGCCGAGTTCCGCCATCACCGCGACCGCGAAGGGATCGAGTTCGCCCTTCCGGACGCCTGCGGATTTCACATAAAGCGCATGGGGAAACATGTGCTGCAGCAGGCTTTCGGCCATCGGCGAGCGTACGCTGTTCAGACCGCATGCGAACAGTACGGCTTGCGGAGTGTGCGCCGCCACGCGCTACGCTTCTTTGGTTTGGCGCATGATCTCTGGATAAACGAAGCCGTTTGTCCGGGAAAACCGCGGTGCACTTTTCGGGATCATGCGCTAGCCCTTCCAGTGCAGCACGCAGATCAGCGTGAACAGCCGGCGGGCGGTTTCGAAATCGACCCGCACCTTGCCCTTCAACCGCTCCTGCAGCGTGCGCGAACCTTCGTCGTGAATGCCGCGGCGGCCCATGTCGATGGCCTCGATCTTGTCCGGCGTCGCGGTGCGGATCGCCTGATAATAGCTGTCGCAAATCATGAAATAGTCTTTCACGATTCCCCGGAACGGCGTCAGCGACAGCAGGTGCACCACGACAGGCGCGCCGTCCTCGCGGCGGATGTCGAACATCAGCCGGTTGCCGGTGATGCCGATGTGCAGGGTGAACGGCCCGTTATCCGCGCCTTCCGGCGCGAACAGATTCTGCTCGATGAGGTCGTAGATCGCGATGGCGCGCTCGTGCTCGATGTCCGGGCCGGAGCGCCCGATCGATTCCTCATCGAGCGTCACTGCGACGATGCGGTTCTGCGAATCCTCATCTGGGGACGGCTTGCTCATGGCAAATTGAGGCGCAGTCCGACCGAACGCGCATGGGCATCGAGGCCTTCGGCCTTGCCCAGCGCCATCGCCGCCGGTCCCAGCGCGCGCAACTGATCCGGCCCGCATTTCAGGATCGACGTTCGCTTCATGAAGTCCAGGACACCAAGCCCGGACGAGAACCGCGCCGAGCGCGCCGTCGGCAGCACGTGATTTGATCCACCGACATAGTCGCCGATCGCTTCGGGGGTGTGGGGCCCAAGGAAGATCGCGCCGGCGTTACGAATTTTCGCCGAAAACGCTTCCGGATCCGATGTCATGATTTCGAGATGCTCGGCGGCAATCGCATTCGCCAGCGGCACCGCGTCGTCGAGGCTTTTCACGAAAAT
>JBGQCE010000589.1:0-2604 GCA_041495185.1 Bradyrhizobium sp. | reverse complement strand
TGATGCAACAGGCGGAAGCGAGTTACGCTCAGGCGCTGCGCTTGAACTCCGGCAACCGCACCGCCGCGGATGCGATCTCCCGCCTCCAAGCAGACGGCCAGCCGGCTTCGCGTTGACCTCTTCATTCCATGTTAGTTCTTGGCGTCGAGACTTCCTGCGATGACACCGCGGCCGCCGTGTTGCGCGACGGGCGTACAATTCTCGCCAACACCGTCTCATCGCAGGATGAAGTGCACGGCCCCTACGGCGGCGTGGTGCCGGAGCTGGCGTCGCGCCAGCATATCCGCAATATTCTGCCGATCGTCGACGGCGCGTTGCACAAGGCGGGTATCGCGCTCCAGGATCTGGACGGCATCGCCGTGACCTACGGGCCGGGTCTCGTCGGTTCGCTATTGGTCGGACTGTCGCTGGTCAAGGGGATTTCGTTTCGAACGGGGATTCCTTACGTCGGCGTCAATCACCTCGAAGCGCACCTGCTGGCGATCCATCTGGAGCAGGAGGTGCCGTTCCCGTATATCGCCCTGCTGGCCTCCGGCGGTCACACTTTGCTTTACTGCGTGAAGGATGTCGGGAATTATATCCATCTCGGCGGCACCCGCGACGACGCGGCCGGCGAGGCGTATGACAAGGCCGCCAAGATGATGGGACTCGGTTATCCCGGCGGCAGGGTCATCGATCAGCTCGCAAAAAACGGCGACCGCAAGGCGATCCGCTTTCCGCGCGCCCGGATTCGCAACAGCCCTTATGAATTCAGCTTCAGCGGCATCAAGACCGCGGTGTGGCACTACTTGCAGACACAGAGCCGTGAGCGTTGGGAGAGCCGCCGCGCCGACATCGCCGCGAGCTTTCAGGAGGCGGTGGTCGATATGCTGGTCGATCCCACCGTCAAGGCTGCCGTCGCCTGCGGCGTTCGGCGCATCGTGTTATCCGGCGGCGTGGCCGCCAACAGCCGCCTGCGCGCTTTGATGAAGGAGAGAGCGGACGCGGAGGGGCTTGATGTGTTCTTTCCCGCGCCGAAATTTTGTACGGACAACGGGGCGATGATCGCGCTGGCAGGAACCCACTGGCTCAAGCGCGGACGGCGGGACGATTTCCGCCTCAATGCCGACGCCGATCTGACGCTCTGAAGCGAATTAAAAGTTCAACGTTCAAGGTTCAAGAAGGGAATGACAACTCTTTACGAAGAAGTACGCGCGGCGCTGCGGGATCTCGAGTTCAGACCCCAAAAAAGCCGGGGTCAGAACTTCCTCGTGCACGAGCGTGTGATCGATGCGATTGTATGCCTGGTCGATTTGTCGCCCCAGGATGAAGTTCTCGAGATCGGTCCGGGCCTGGGTTTTCTGACGCGCCGGCTAATCGCGTCTGGGGCCAATGTCTGGGCTATCGAGGTGGACGGTGTGCTTGTCGATTGGTTGAAACGAAGCTCGTTGTCGGAGCATCCCTCGTTCCATCTTTTGCACGATGATATTCTGACTGCACCGTTGGACGAGTTGCTACCGAGACATAAAATCAAGCTGGTCGGCAATCTGCCTTACAGCATCTCCACCCCTGTGCTCTTTCGGCTGTTCGAATCGCGCGAGCATTTCTCGTCGCTGGTGTTGATGGTGCAAAAGGAAGTCGCCGAGCGAATCGCCGCCCAGCCCGGCAGCAAATCCTACGGCACGCTCTCGGTGTGGTGCCAGGTGCACGGGCGGGTGACGGCAAAATTGTCGGTGTCACCGGAAGCCTTTTTCCCCCGCCCAAAGGTGCGCTCGACGGTGTTGAAGATCGAGCTTTTTCCCGAGCCGTTGGCTGGCGCGGATGAGCTTCCCATGCTTCGCGGACTCGTCCGAGCGGCCTTTAATCAGCGGCGTAAGACACTGAGCAACGCGTTGGCCTCCTTAATTAAACGTGATCGCAGTGAGATTGATAGTTTTCTGCAGGCTCAAGATATCGATCCAAAGCGCCGTGGCGAAACGCTCAGCGTCGACGAATTCATCAAGCTGGCCCGTCGTGCCTGCGCGAACCATCTTCTGACAACGGGCAACTGATTGCTAACATCTTGACCCATGCCCGAACTACCCGAAGTCGAGACCGTTTGCCGTAGCCTGCGCCCGCACTTAATCGGCCGGCGCATTGACCGCGTCGAGGTTCTCCAGCCGCGCCTGCGCACGAGAGTGGCGCCGGACTTGGCGGCCCGCCTGCAGGGCAAAATCATCGCCGCAGTGGATCGCCGCGCAAAATACATACTGATTCACCTCGAAGAAGACACCGTCTGGCTATTCCATCTCGGCATGTCGGGAAAATTGATCCATGTCGGGAACTCAATGCTCAGGCAGAAACACGATCATATCGTCGTCGCGCTCGAAGGCGGCACCGAACTGCGCTATCACGATCCGCGGCGATTTGGCCTATCGTTGGTTGTGCAACAAGATCAACTAAACTCACTGCCGCAATTGCGCCATCTAGGTCCCGATCCATTGGGCGCGCAGTTCAGCGGCGCCCATCTGTACGCGTCGACGCGGGCCTCGCAGCGCCGCATCCGCGACCTGCTGCTGGACCAGCAAGTGGTCGCGGGTTTGGGGAATATTTATGCCAATGAAATTCTGTTCCGCACGGGCATCC
>JBGQCE010000588.1:0-2607 GCA_041495185.1 Bradyrhizobium sp. | reverse complement strand
GTACCGCCTCGTCAAGGAAGGGCTCGGCGTCAAGCATCTGCGGCTGGTGATCGGCAATTCGATGGGCGGCATGCACAGCTGGATCTGGGGCGTGAAATATCCCGCTTATATGGATGCGCTGGTGCCGATGGCGTCGCAGCCGACCGAAATGGCGGCGCGCAACTGGATGCTGCGGCGGATGATGCTCGAGACCATCCGCAACGATCCCGAATACAACGGCGGCAATTACACCGCGCAGCCGCGCATGATGAAATACGCCATCAACGCCTACGGCATTGCTACCGGCGGCGGCACGCTCGGCTATCAGACGCTGGCGCCGACGGCGGCAAAGGCCGACAAGATGGTGGACGACCGGCTGGCGACGCCGATTGCGGCCGACGCCAACGACTTCATCTACCAATGGGAAGCCTCGCACGACTACAATCCCTCCGCCGGGATGGAGCGGATCGAGGCGGCGCTGCTTCTGATCAATGCCGCCGATGACGAACGCAATCCGCCGGAAACCGGCATAACCGACGCCGCATTGAAGCGCATCAAGAACGGCAGGCTTTATCTGATCCCGGCGAGCACCGCGACGCGCGGTCACCTCACGACAGGCAATGCGGCGTTCTACAAGCAGCAATTGCAGGAACTGCTGCAGACCGCGCCGCAGCGGACGATGTAAGACAAACACGGCGCCAGCGTCATCAGCTGTTTCGCGCCGGCGGGCCCGGTGTGAATGGGCCGGCGCCGTCATTGGGATGACGCAAGCACCACTTGCTGATACTCTGGTGGAATCCTTGAGCGGAGAACTCCCTTGACCGAACTCGCCGCCAGCGACCTCAAGACGATCTACCCGAAACCTTCGCCGCGCGTGGTCGCGAAGGCGCGTCCGGAGATCGACGCCCATGCGAAGAAGTTCATCGCGATGTCGCCGTTCTGCGTGCTGGCGACGTCTGGCTCCGACGGCAGCGTCGATGCATCGCCGCGCGGCGGCAATCCCGGTTTTGTCAGCGTCGCCGGGCCGAACCGGCTGCTGATGCCGGATCGCTCCGGCAACAACCGGATCGACAGTTTTCGCAATATCGTCGAAGGCTCAGGCTTCGTGCAGCTGATCTTCTTCGTGCCGGGGATCGACGAGACGCTGCGCGTCGGCGGCACCGGCAAGCTGTCGGCGGAGCCGGACCTGCTGGCCTCGATGGAGGAGTTCGGCAAGCTGCCGCGCGCGGTGCTGAGCATCAGCGTGCGCGAGGCATACTTTCATTGCGGCAAGGCGCTGATGCGCTCGCGTCTGTGGTCGCCGGATACGCGGGTCGAGCGCGCGATATTCCCCAGCATCAGCCAGGTGATCCACGACCAGACCAAACTGGGCGAGCCGGAGACCCAGGCCGAGGTCGAGGCGCGCAACAAGACGCAGCTGTAGAGTAATTGTAATCCTACGTCATGGCCGGGCTAGTCCCGGCCATCCACGTTTTGGCATGCTTCCTCTCATCTGGAATCGCAGAATTACCACCCGATTGTGCACTGCAAAAGCGTCCCGGACGGCCACCTTTCGTCGTCAAATGTGGCAACCCCGTTCATTGATCATTCAAGCGAAATGTGGAACTTTTTGCCACAAGGGAGTTCTCCATCCGCTATCCCTGCTCAATGAGCTCAATGAGATGCTCAATGAGCTCAATGAGAAAGGTGACGCCATGAGGAAAACATTGATGGCACTCGCTGCCGTCGCCACCCTGGCTGTTTCGGCCGTGGCAGCACCCGCGCCCGCCCATGCGCAACGCGGTTTTGGCCCCGGTCTGGCGGCCGGAATTATCGGCGGCGCCATCGTCGGCGGCGCGCTCGCAGGCCCCGGCTATTATTATGGCCCCGGCTATGGACCCGGCTACGGTTATTACGGCGGCCCGGCCTATGTCGGCGACGACTATTATGGTGGCTGCTCCTGGCAGCGGCAGCGTTTCTGGGACGGCTATGGCTGGCGGATTCGCCGCGTGCGGATTTGCGGCTGAGCCCATTCATCTTCGTTACAAAAGTGTCAGACGACCCCGAAAATAGCGCGTTTCCGGGGTCGTTTTGGAACTTGGCCTGAAAAAACCGTTTTCTCAGGCCATGAGCCCGAGAACGTTAACTTTGAATTGACCGTTCTGCGCTTTTTAGCGAGACAGCCAGTTTCGAATACAGCGTGTGAGTCACCTTAACCCGGCGCTGGCTGAAGGCGCCATCTCCAGGAGAGCCCAAGACATGAAGAAGACATTTGCTGCCTTCGTCGCGGTCGCAACGATCGCCGGTTCGCTCGCTGCGACCCCCGCAAGCGCTCAGCGCGGCGTCGCCGCAGGCGTGGCGGCCGGATTGATCGGCGGCGCGATCGTCGGCGGAGCCATCGCCGCAAGCCGCCCGGCCTATGGCGGTCCGGTGTATGTGGAAGAGGCTCCCCCCTGCCGCTGGGTTCGTGAGCGTTTCTGGGATGGTTATGGCTGGCGCTACCGCCGCATCGAGGTTTGCGACTGATCTCAACGGACCGGCGCTAAATCCGGCTCTCTGATTTTGAAACCCGGCCGATGCTTCGGCCGGGTTTTTTATATTCAGCGTCGCAGCTACGGAAGTCTGCTCCCTCTCCCACCCATCTCGGGT
>JBGQCE010000587.1:0-2608 GCA_041495185.1 Bradyrhizobium sp. | reverse complement strand
GCCTATGCCGCGAAGGCCGAGGGTGCGAAGGCCGAAACCGGGGATCGGATCACGATCTCGTTCAAGGGCAGCATCGACGGCACGCCGTTCGAGGGCGGCACCGGCGAAAACATCCAGGTTACGATCGGCACCGGGCAGTTTATTCCCGGTTTTGAAGAGCAACTGATCGGCATCGCATCGGGCGAAACCCGCACCTTAAAGGTCTCATTCCCGAAGAATTATGCCAGCGAGAAGCTTGCCGGCCAGCCGGCCGAGTTCGAGACCACGGCAACCCTGATCGAAGCGCCACAGGCGACCGAGATCAATGACGAGTTCGCCAAGACGCTCGGTCTGGAATCGCTCGACAAGCTGAAGGAAGCCGCGCGCGAGCGGCTGTCGGCGGAATTCGCCGGCGCAACCCGCCAGCGGGTCAAGCGCATGCTGCTGGATCGTCTCGACGAGAGCCATCGTTTCGAGGCGCCGCCGTCGCTGGTCGAGGAAGAATTCAATCTGATGTGGAATTCGATCAAGGCCGAGATGGAATCCAGCGGCAAGACCTTTGCCGATGAGGACACCACCGAAGAGGCGGCCAGGGAAGAGTACCACAAGATCGCCGACCGCCGGGTCCGGCTCGGGCTCGTGCTGTCCGAGATCGGCGAGAAGAACAAGATCACGGTCACCGACGACGAAGTCAGCCGCGCGGTAATCGAGCGCGCGCGTTCGATGCCTGGCCGCGAGAAGGAAGTCTGGGACTACTATCGCAACAATGCCAATGCGCTCGCCCAGCTTAGGGCGCCGATCTATGAAGACAAGGTTGTCGATTTCATCCTCGAACTCGCCAGTGTCACCGAAAAGAAGGTCACGCGCGAAGACCTCTACAAGGATGACGAGGCGGAGAAGAGCGCCGCTTGATTTTGTCAGCCCGGCGTTAAGGTTGAGAAGCGAAAGCGGCGTCGTGGCGGCATCCGTCGCTATGCGGGGCTTTGCGAATCAGCTTCAACTGCAGCGAATTCCGCACGTTTCTGACCCGGTCTTGTCACCGGGGATTTGGCCCATATCTGTGAACTCTAAGTCTGTTAAGTCCTGCATCACGGGACGTTCGTCCGCGCCCGGCAAATTCTGGCCTGCTGCCTTTGCCGATGGATGTTCGCCTCCGCCAACCCTTGGGTGACTAATGCGCGATCCGGTGGAAACCTACATGCAACTCGTGCCGATGGTGGTCGAGCAGACCAACCGCGGCGAACGCGCTTACGACATTTTTTCGCGCCTGCTGAAAGAACGCATCATCTTTCTGACCGGAGCGGTCGAGGATGGCATGTCGACGCTGGTGGTCGCGCAGCTTCTGTTTCTCGAAGCCGAGAATCCGAAAAAGGAAATCTCGATGTACATCAACTCGCCCGGTGGCGTGGTGACGTCGGGCCTTGCGATCTACGACACCATGCAATTCATCCGTCCGCCGGTGTCGACGCTTTGCACCGGGCAGGCGGCGTCGATGGCCTCGCTGCTGCTGGCGGCCGGGCACAAGGACATGCGCTTCTCGCTGCCGAATTCGCGCATCATGGTGCACCAGCCCTCCGGCGGCTTTCAGGGCCAGGCCACCGATATCATGCTGCACGCCCAGGAAATCCTGAACCTCAAGAAGCGGCTCAACGAGATCTACGTGAAGCACACCGGCCAGACCTACAAGGCGATCGAGGATGCGCTGGAACGCGACAAGTTCCTTACCGCCGAGATGGCCCGCGACTTCGGTATCGTCGACAAAGTGATCGACAAGCGCTCGGAAGATCCGACGGCAAAAGCCCCGTAACGGTACGGTTCGTTAGCGTTGCGATGACGTTAACGGCCTCGATACCGGCAATTTCGGCCATCCCTGGCGCCTCTCAGCCCTCGCATGGGCGGAAAGTTCCGCTTTCGTGCTGGTTTGGCAGCGTGGCAATCGCGCAACGCATGGCTGATTTCGGCAGGTTCGCCTCGTGCGAACGCCGCAAATCACGGTATTGTCACGGTGTTCGGTGCTCGCCCGATTAGCGAATTCTTGATAGTCGGGTGTCACCATGGTTGGCTAGGTCAGATTGGTTACGATCGTGGGGGATTCGAGTTAGCCGCGATTCGCGTGGCATCTGGAGCGTAGGGTCTTTTTTGGTACGGATTTTGCTCTATCTAGAACTCTGTGCCGGTGAGTGCCGGAATGGGGCGATCGAGCGGACGGGATCGAACGGCGGACGGAGACGATAATGAGTAAGGTCGGCACGAGCGACTCCAAGAACACGCTGTATTGCTCGTTCTGCGGCAAGAGCCAGCACGAAGTCCGCAAGCTGATCGCGGGTCCCACCGTATTCATCTGCGACGAATGCGTCGAACTCTGCATGGACATTATCCGCGAGGAGAACAAGTCCTCGCTGGTGAAGTCGCGCGACGGCATCCCGACCCCGAAGGAAATCTGCAAGGTCCTCGACGATTACGTGATCGGCCAGAGCCACGCCAAGAAGGTGCTCTCGGTCGCGGTCCACAATCACTACAAGCGCCTCAATCACCAGACCAAGCACAACGACGTCGAACTGGCGAAATCCAATATTCTGCTGATCGGCCCGACCGGCTCGGGCAAAACGCTGCTGGCGCAGACGCTGGC
>JBGQCE010000586.1:0-2616 GCA_041495185.1 Bradyrhizobium sp. | reverse complement strand
CGGGCTTTACGACGCCATCTGGCAGGCCTTCGCTGTGCTCCTCCCGGTGAAGACGGTCGGCGTCATGGGCGACGGCCGCACCTATGATTTCGTCGTGGGCCTGCGCGCGGTCACCTCGACCGACGGCATGACGGCGGATTTCTACCCGTTCGAGATGAAATTCATTGGCCACGTGGCGACCCGCATCATCAACGAAGTGAAGGGCGTCAACCGCGTCGTTTACGATGTGACCAGCAAGCCGCCGGGGACGATTGAGTGGGAGTAAATTTACTTGTCATGCCCGGGCTTGACCCGGGCATCCCGTTTAACAGCGCATTGCCTTCACAATCGGGATTGCGGGTTAAACCCAGCAATGACAAGACATAGTCCCACCAGCTTCAAATTACTTCGTCTCGATCTTGAGTTCTGCCGTACCGGTATAGCCGTAGACCTCGTACAGGATCGTCAATATCTCGCTGGCGATCGCCGCGTCGCTGACTTTGTCGAATTGATAAATTTTCCAGTAGTTCGGCGCGCGCCCGGGCTCGGCGTATCCGACGCTGCGCAGCAGTGATACACGCTCGGGCGTGAGCACCGCGGCCAGCGCGGCCCAACTTTCCGCCGATTGCGCTTCGCAATAGAGCGCAGGAGGCGGATTTTCCGGCATACATTGGACGTAGCCAATGCCGGCGTCGAAGATCGCGAAAACCTCGCGTGCGACATTGATGCGTAAGCGCTGAATTTCGGCCGTTGTGGTCGCACCGTAGAGAGCGATTAGTTCCGCGGCTGAGCCAGCCGTTTGCGGTGTCTTCGAGGCCGGCTTGTAAGAACAGCCGTGTATGGCCGCTGCCTGCATCGATGGCGCGTCGTTCACGCTCCCGGCAAGATTTTGCGTGAAACCGGCGCGCGGCGGGCAAGGCACGTCCACGACCCACTTGGTATTTATCTCCAGGCCCGCGACGTCTGCGTCGTACGCCTCGGTCAATATCCGCAAAATATGATCCGCGACGCGACCTGACGGCATGTCCGCTGGAAATGTTTGCGCATAGTTTCCGAAGCTGGGATCGAGAACCCAGCCGAGCGCTGCGAGACGGCTCAATCGGTCGCCGGACAGCACGCTCCTCAGCGAGGGTTGCATCGACATGCCCGCCGCTTCGCAGCGGAGTTCGCGCTCCCGCAGACGCCGGCATTGGACGTATTTATTGCCGTCCCAGAAAGTCGCGTAACCAACCCGGCCGACCCGAACCAATGTCGTGATGTTCTGCAACGCCTCGTCGATGCGCGAGCCGGCCGTTTGTGCCATGCCGGGGTCAGTGGCCCCGCATAATCCGATCGTGGCCGCTACTAGGGCGGCCCGCCCCAGCCGAAATCCAAACATCGTCATTTGCCACCCCCCGAAACGCCAATAGGTCGAACGGTTGCGGCGATCCAACCGGGGTCGCCACGCCTCACGCTGCAGCCTTTCCTTCTCCCGCAGACGCAAGGAACATAACAAGAACCCATCGTGATGGAGATGTCAACCTAAAGTTGTCCGGCGGTTGTATCGGCGGCATTATCAACGAGGTCACGGGCGTCAACCGCGTGATCTATGATGTGACATGGAAGCTGTCGGGGACGATTGAGTGGGAGTGAGGAAGCGCAACGGGCGGAGACGACTTGTCAGTCGCTCCCGCGCGGCAAGGGCCGCGTTGTCAACCGCCGCATGGGTCTAAAGGTGTGTGCCAACGTACAAACTGGCGATAATCGGTAGGCTTTTTGCGGTTGTTTGATTTTCTGAGCCGGAATTTATGAACTGGCGGTTGACGGGGCAAAAGCAACATTACGTTGGCCCGCCTGACATCGGCAGGAGGCCGTTATGGCGAGCGACAAGAAGACATACGCTTCAGTAGTTGGAGGCCGCGGAACCATTGCTTTCCGCGATCTGGAGCATCTGCTGGTTAAGCTTGGATTTCGAGTGGATCGGATCAGCGGCAGCCACCATATCTATGTTCACCCGAATGTTTCGCGTCCCTTAAGCATTCAGCCGATGGGGAAGGACGCAAAGCGGTACCAAGTCCGGCAGCTTCGAGATATGATAGAAGAGTTCGGCTTACGGCTTGAGAGCTAGGCATGCAGCGCTACGCCATCAATGTGTTCTGGTCAGATGAAGACGGCGTCTGGGTGGCAAACGTCCCGGACCTCAAGTCATGTTCAGCGTTCGGCGCGACTCCGGAAGAAGCCGTCGGCGAAGTGCATGTTGCAATGGAAGCCTGGCTCGCCGCCGCGCGTGATGCCGGCTTGCCGATTCCGTCGCCACGCTATCGGCCCGAACATCAAGCCGCGGAATAGTGTTACCTCGGCTTCCATGCCCATCACCATCTACGGCATCAAGAACTGCGACACCATGAAGAAGGCGCGCGCGTGGCTGGATAGTCACGGCGTTGACTATGCCTTTCATGACTACAAGAGCGCCGGCATCGAGCGCGAACGGTTGGAGGTCTGGTCGAAAAAGGTCGGCTGGGAAACGCTGCTCAATCGTGCCGGCACGACTTTCCGCAAGCTGCCAGACAAGGACAAAGAGGGGCTCACCGAATAGAAAGCCATCGCGCTGTTGCTGGCGCAGCCCTCGATGATCAAGCGGCCGGTACTTGAGCTCGG
>JBGQCE010000585.1:0-2624 GCA_041495185.1 Bradyrhizobium sp. | reverse complement strand
GCTGTTTCGATGGAAATAAATCTCATCGCCATCGTTTGATCGAAGGAATCCGAATTCGCCGGCGGGCGTGCGTCCGATATTGACTTCACGGCCATCCGGCAGTGCCAGACGAATGTTGATGGCGTTTGCGTTGCTCTCTCCTCATCGAACAGAGGCGAACGGAGGCGAACGGAAAAAGCGGAACAAGACATAGCGCTGCAGCCAGTCCCGCTAAGACCCTATCGTCAGCCGGTCCTTGACGTTCTTCACGCCGGGGGCCGACCAGGCCGCGTTCTCGACCGCAAACTTCTCGTCCCAGTTGCGAACCTTGCCTTCAAGCAAGACTTCATCGTCGTCTCGAACGGTGACTCGTATGTCCTTGGCTTCGATTTCGGCGTGCCGCTTCAGGGCCGCCTCAATCTTCTTCTTGACGTTCTCGGGCTTCGCATGCGGCTCAATTTCGATGTTGTTGACGACGCTGCGCACCCCCGACAGCTTGCGGACATCGCGCTCGGCGCTGCTCCTTTGATAGTACCAGTTGACTTTACCGGTCAAAGTTACGAGCCCGCCCCGCACCGTGACCTGGATTGCATTACTCGGAACGACACTGTCCCAGGACAGCACATTGATTGCGCGCCTGGCGATCTCATCGTCAGACGCATTTGCATCTGAAGAATAGCGAACTTCGATCTCATCCGCGATTCCATGCACGCCCTTTACCCGGCGCACCGCAGATATTGCCGCGAGCTTCTGCGCATAGCTGCCGACATGTCCGGTAAGCGTTACAACGTCCTGATCGACGGCCACGCCGATATGAGCCGGATCGACGATGGGTTCGTAAGCGAGTTCGTCCAGGATATCGTCGCGCAGTTTCAATTCATTCATGATCTGCCTCCTCAGCACTTAACTAAGGGCGGATAGACTGCTCGCCCTCTCAGCCCAGGCGTTGATGCAGGTCAAAGTCGCCGGAAGGTTCCCTCAAGCGGGAGGCTCTTTCAGCCAGCGCACAATCCTCGGCCAGTACTCTTCGAGCGTCCGTTTGCCCATGAACAGGCCGAGATGATTGCTCGGGGCGACCTCGTGGCGGAGATGCTCCGGCTGCGTTCCCACCAGCCGCTCCACCGCAAGCAATTGTTCCGGGGCAACCACTTCGTCGGCGCTCCCGGCAAGAAGATACATGGGAAGCCGCAGGCGCGAGAGGTCGATCTTTTGCCCCAGGGCGACGAAGCTTCCGGTGGCAAGTTCGTTACGCTTGTATAGTTTCTCGATGACTTCGAGATAGTATGTTCCGGGAACATCGATGGTCCAGGAATTCCAGTTCCTGAAGCTGGCTTCGAGCCGCGTGAATTCCGGCGAGTCGGTCGGCTGAAGCGTCTGCAGCGATTGACGAACATAGTTTGCGTCGACGGTGTCGGTTCCCCAGAGCTTTGCGACATTGCGGCCGATCACGCGGCCATCGCCTGAATCAACCAGGCTCTGGAACATGGTCAGGGGAGTAGCCGCGGCGACAGCCGACAACTCGGATTGCCGCGTAGCAATATCAACCGGCGAGCCGGCCATCACCAGCTTGCGCACCTTGGTCGGGAATCGCCCGGCATAGAGCAGCGATAACCAGCCTCCCTGGCAGAGCCCGACGAGATCAACCAGGCCGCCGAGATGATCGACAAGGACATTGAGATCGGAAAGATAGTCGTCAATTCCGAGAAATCGCATGTCAGCGCTGGCCGAGCGCCAATCGGCCATGAACAGTCGTTCGATTCCAGCACCCCGGAGGGCGGCAACGAGACTGTGCCCGGCGGCAAGGTCGGCAACGGCGGCTCCGTGCAGCGCGAGCGGTGTGCACAGGAGGATGGGGACGCCGCTCTTGACTACAGTAAAATCACGGAGCCGGACTGTATGCAGCTCGAGCGCGATCTTGCCTGGCGTGGCGCCTTCCGGCTCTTTCGCATCGCGGTCGCCGTCGGCATCGCCCGAAAATCCCAGAAAATGCGCCGCCATGGACGACGCAGTTTCGACCGCGGATGCAGCAGCGAGCGCCGGCCAGAAGAACGCCGCGTACGGGAATTGACCTCCTGGATACCGATGCATTTGATATAGGAATGCCCGCTTTGTTGCTGCTGACTTGAGTTAGATCAATTTATCCCGTCATTCATTACTGCATCCGGACAGACAGCATGACAACTGTGAGCGCGGGCATCCTGATGTACCGTCATAACGGCGCCGGCATTGTTGTGCTCCTCGTCCATCCAGGCGGGCCTTTTTGGCGCAACCGCGATCTCGGCGCATGGTCGATTCCGAAAGGGGAATTGGAAGACGGCGAGGACCCGGAAGCCGCAGCCCGCCGGGAATTCGCAGAGGAGCTCGGTATCGACGCGACCGGCCCGCTTCGGCCGCTCGGCCAGGTGCGCCAGCGCGGCGGCAAAATGGTTCTGGCCTATGCGCTGGAAGGCACGCTCGATGTCAGCACCGTGCGCAGCAACGAAATCGCCATCGAATGGCCTCCGCGAAGCGGCCGCACCATGTATGTTCCCGAAATCGATCGCGCGGCGTGGTTCGCTATTCCTCTCGCGCGAGAGAAGATTCTCGCCAGTCAGCGGCCGTTTCTCGATCGCCTTGAAATGCGCTGCAGCGGCGCATCGTTATCG
>JBGQCE010000584.1:0-2626 GCA_041495185.1 Bradyrhizobium sp. | reverse complement strand
CGGCAGCCCCTCGATGTCTTCTTCCCGCCCCGGCGCCTCGCCGACGAACATGATCCGCGCCTGCGGGTTGCCGTCGGCGAATACCAGGCGCGTGGCGGTCGACTTCAGCGCGCAGCCGTCGAATTTTTCCAAAAGCTCCCGCAGCGCCTCAAGCGTGGGCGCGGTCCGCGCCGCTTCCCGCGCCGACGAGATCGCCGCCTCTGGGGCAGGCGCGGCTTCGGCGCGCAAGGCGGGAATCGCGGCAGCAGTCCTGACAGGTTTGGGCAGCGCCGTTTCGTTTGTTCCCGGAACGATGTCGGGATCGGACAACCGGTTGACCGGCGCTTCCGTCAGCGCGCAGTCGACCCCGGCCTCCAGATAAAAGGCGAGCAGTTGCTGGGCGGTGGGGGCGCTGTCAGGCGTCATGGCGGAACGTCAGGGGCATCCGGCCAATCTAGGACGGATCTCGCCGCAACGAAACGCCTGCCTCGCGTATTTCCATGGTTGTTCTCAGGCGAAAAATCGGAAACAAACGGTTTATCGAAGTTCTCAACCGGGCTGAGACCAGATCATGAGCACCGAAGAATTGCCGCCGCGCGAATCCATGGAATTCGACGTCGTGATCGTCGGCGCCGGGCCGTCCGGCCTTGCGGCTGCGATCCGGCTGAAGCAGCTCAATGCCGATCTCGGGATCGTCGTGGTGGAGAAGGGCTCCGAAGTCGGCGCGCACATTCTGTCCGGCGCGGTGATCGATCCGGTGGCGCTCGACAGACTGGTTCCGGACTGGCGCGAGGACGCCGACTGCCCGCTGAAGACGCAGGTCAAGGCCGACAAGTTCTACTGGATGACCAAGGGCACAGCGATCCCGCTGCCGGGCATCGCGATGCCGCCGCTGATGAACAATCATCATTGCTATATCGGCTCGCTCGGCAATGTATGCCGCTGGCTCGCGCGCAAGGCCGAGGCGCTCGGGGTCGAGATTTACCCGGGCTTCGCCGCGGCGGAGGTGCTTTACGATGAAAAGGGCGCGGTGCGCGGCATCGCGACCGGAGACATGGGCATTGCCAAGGACGGCACCCACAAGGACTCGTTCACCCGCGGCATGGAACTGCTCGGCAAATACACGCTGTTCGCCGAAGGCGCCCGCGGCAGCCTGACCAAGCAGCTGATCGCGAAATTTTCCCTCGACGCCAGCAGCGAACCGCCGAAATTCGGCATCGGGCTGAAGGAGGTCTGGCAGATCGATCCCGCCAAGCACCGGAAAGGCCTGATCCAGCATACCTTGGGCTGGCCCCTGGACAATTCAACCGGCGGCGGCTCGTTCCTCTATCACTACGACGATAATCTGGTGGCGGTCGGTTTCGTCGTGCATCTCAATTACCACGATCCGTATTTGTCGCCGTTCGACGAATTCCAGCGCTACAAGACGCATCCCGCGGTCCGCACCGTGTTCGAAGGCGGCAAGCGGCTTGCCTACGGCGCGCGCGCCATCAGCGAGGGCGGGTATCAGTCGGTGCCGCGCCTGAGCTTCGCCGGCGGCGCGCTGATCGGCTGCGCGGCGGGTTTTGTGAATGTGCCGCGCATCAAGGGCGTCCATAACGCTGTTGGCAGCGGTATGTTAGCTGCCGAACACGTCTGCGCCGCGCTTGGCGCCGGCCGCGCCAACGATGAACTGGTCGAATATGAGAATGCCTGGCGCGATTCGGCGGTCGGCAAGGATTTGTACCGGGTCCGCAACGTCAAACCGCTATTGTCGAAGTTCGGCACCATCATCGGCATGACCCTCGGCGGCATCGACATGTGGTGCAACACGCTCGGCTTCTCGCTGTTCGGAACCCAGTCGCATGCCAAGCCCGACCGCAAGACGCTTGATCCCGCGAAAGCGCATGCGCCGATCGCGCCGCCGAAGCCGGACGGCAAGCTCACCTTCGACAGGCTGTCGTCGGTGTTCCTTTCCAACACCAATCACGAAGAAGACCAGCCGGTTCATCTGAAGGTCGCCGACCTGAACCTGCAGAAAACCTCGGAGCACGATGTCTTTGCGGGCCCGTCCAATCGTTATTGCCCGGCCGGCGTCTATGAATGGGTCGAGGAGACAAGCGGGCCGCGCTTCCAGATCAACGCCCAGAATTGCGTCCATTGCAAAACCTGCGACGTCAAGGATCCGAACGGCAACATCACCTGGGTTCCGCCGGAGGGCGGCGGCGGACCGAATTATGAGGCGATGTGACCACGATTGCGTGAGCCGCACCGGGCGGTTAAGGGCTGCGGCCACGATACGGCCACACTGAAAGCGTTTTCAGGCGATCGGCGGCTACCCGGGCGTTCCTGCCAATCGATTCGCCACCCCGTATCCTTGCGGTTGAACGCCAAACGCGGCATTGTCTCAGGCCTTGATGCCGCCGGTTGGGTTCGCATTCGAGAAGATCCGTAAAATCCTGGAGCTAAGGCGAACCGTGATGTTTTCCATTCGTTTCAATCGCTGGACGATTGCCGCATTCGCCGCCGCCGCGCTGGCCGTGCCCGGTTCGCTCTCGGCACAGACGCCCGATCACCCGGCCGACAACGCGGCGCAGTTTCCGACGAGGGGCGATCTGAAATCGCTGACGATGTCGGGCAGCTATCTGGCCGCCCGCCATGCCAGCGT
>JBGQCE010000583.1:0-2659 GCA_041495185.1 Bradyrhizobium sp. | reverse complement strand
TTCGCAGAAACGCAAGCAATTGCAGCAGCGGCAGGCCAAGGATGGTGAAATGATCGCCTTCGATACGCTCGAACAAGTGGACACCCAGTCCTTCAAGCTGGTAGGCGCCGACGCTTGAAGTCACCGCCTCTCCTGCCTCGTTCAGATAGGCTTCGATTTCGGCCTCGGCGAGCTGTCGCATGGTCATCCGCGCGATGCTTGCGCCTTCGAATAATATCTTGCCGTCGCGGGCAACGGCAACGGCGGAGTGCAGTTCATGGCTGTGGCCGGCCAGCGCGCGCAATTGGTCCGCAGCCTGCGCGCGGCCTGTTGGCTTGGAGAAAAGCCGTTTCCCCAGCGCCAAGGTCTGGTCCGCGCCGATGACAAATTTGCCTGATAGCCGCATTGACACCGAAAGCGCTTTTTCGCGCGCAAGAAGAGCGGCGATGTCGCCAGGCGCCGTAAGACCTGAGCTTTGCTGCACGGTCCGCTCGTCAATCTCGGCTGCAACGGCTTCGAAGGCGATGCCGGCATTGGCTAGCAGCTCCCGCCGCGCGCGGCTTTGCGAGGCCAGTATCAACGGATGCTTTCCGCGCCAGAGCGTCATTCCGGCAACCGTTGACGCTGCCTGTCGGTGAATAATTTCAATACGGCGGCGGCGGTCTCCTCGATCGATCGCCGTGTCACGTCAAGCTGCGCCCAATTGAATTTGGCGCTCAAGCGCCGCGCGAACGCGACCTCGTCAGCGACGGCCTGACGATCGATATAGTCGTCGTTGCCGGGACCGGAACCCATACTCAATAGCCGGTTCTGCCGCACCTGGATCAGTCGTTCCGGGGTCGCATGAAGGCTGACGACAAGCGGCTTCTGCAGCGTCTCCAGCTGGTGCGGCATCGCGATGCCCGGCACCAGTGGAACGTTCGCGGTGCGGATACCGCGGTTGGCGAGATAGATCGAGGTTGGCGTTTTCGATGTACGGGACACGCCGACCAGAACCACGTCGGCCTCCTCCAGGCCTTCGACGTGCTGGCCGTCATCATGCATCATCGTATAGTTCAGCGCATCGATCCGCTTGAAATATTCGGCGTTCAAGGTGTGCTGCGCGCCGACGCGCCCCGTGGTAGCCGCACCTAGATAGGCCTGAAACAGTTGCATGACCGGGCCGATGATCGAGAGGCTCGGAATGTTGATTTGCTGGCATTTCGCTTCCAGCCGGCCGACCAGATCTTTCTCCAGCAAGGTAAAAAGCACGATGCCGGGCGCTTCCTCGATTTCATCCAGCACGCGATCGAGTTGCTTCTGGCTGCGCACCAGCGGATAGACATGCTCGACCGGCGTCACATTGGCGTATTGCGCGGCCACCGCGCGCGCCACCGTGATCAGGGTTTCACCGGTCGAATCAGAGACCAGATGAAGATGAAAATAACTGCCGGACGTGGGCACGTGGACCCCTGTGTAACCTGTGAATCGTTGTGGACCTTACCCGAGAGAATCATGCCCGGGTCGGCAGATCAGGGATAACCCGGCTTTTTCTGCACAAGACTCCAACCATGGATAAGTCCATTCGCCGCCGGGAATGATAGTGAGGTTATGTGGACTTGTCTCTTCATAAGCTGACCACAAGTCAGCGCAAGCGGTTGAAGCAAGTAGCGTTATTCGGATTATCCGATGAGCGGCAAGAATTGTTGATGGATGTGAACAAGCCCGAACAATTGCAGGATAGTTTTGCGTGGGCCCTATCCACCGCTACTTAGACTCAAACCTAAGATTCTAAAATTATTGTTTTAGAAAACGCCTGCTTGCGGATATGTCTCGGGTGAATCGAAGATCAGGGTTCTTCGAAATACTGAGATTAGCTCGAACGTTCCGATGTTGGCGTTCGCGAGTGAGTGAGACTTTGACGATGTACGAATGGATCAAGGCGCTGCATATCATTGCCGTCATCGCGTGGATGGCGGGCATGCTCTATCTGCCGCGGCTGTTCGTTTACCATTGCGAAGCGGAAGCCGGATCGAAGCAATCCGAGACGTTGAAGATGATGGAACGGCGGTTACTGAAGGCGATCATCAACCCGGCGATGATCGTGACCTGGCTGGCAGGACTCTACCTCGGCTGGACCGGCCACTGGCTCTCGGCAGGCTGGTTCTATGGCAAGCTCCTGCTGGTATTGGTGCTGTCGGGCGTCCACGGTTTCTTTTCCCGTTGGGTTAAGGATTTCGCTGCCGACCGGAATACCAGAAGTCAAAGATTTTACCGTATTATCAATGAGGTACCGACGATCCTGATGATAGGGATCGTCATTTTGGTGGTGGTGAAGCCGTTTTGAGGAATGCGGCCGTCAACACCTCGAACCCGGGGCCTGCTTGCGAAAGGCCGGCCGATTTTCTATATTACTGAAATCCCACCCCACGCAGGCGGATGTGGTTGCGTTCCGGTTTCCTCGTTGAACCGGCCGCCGCATCAGGTTTGAAGCCTCTCCGGCACTTTCCTTGCTCAGACCTGCGGACCTTCCTTTTTTGCGTCCGCATTTTCTTAAAGCCCACCTCGCAATCCTTCCCTAGCTACTCCACAGGACCATCCCAATGCGGGAAATGAAACTTCAAGACCTCAAAGCCCAGACGCCAGCCGAGCTTGTCTCGTTCGCGGAAGAAAAAGGGGTCGAAAACGCCAGCACCATGCG
>JBGQCE010000582.1:0-2673 GCA_041495185.1 Bradyrhizobium sp. | reverse complement strand
CCGCTGCCGGAACGTGTCGCAACCACCGACCTGTTTCACGTCGTCGCCCGAAAAGCGCAGGCGGCGGGGCTGACGTTCTATATGTTCGGCGCCGATGAAGCGGAAAATGCCGCCGCCGTCACCAATGTCCGGAAAATGTACCCGGATTTGCGGATCGTCGGGCGTTCCCATGGCTATCTGAGGGGCGATGCGATGCGGGACAAGGTCGACGAAATCAACGGGTTGGGGCCGGACTACCTGTGGGTAGCGCTGGGCGTTCCCTACGAACAGGCCTTCGTCGAGGAATTCTCGCCGCGCCTGGCCAATGTCGGCGTCATCAAGACTTCGGGCGGATTGTTCAACTTCCTGTCGGGAAGCCGGGCCCGCGCGCCGCGATGGATGCAGAACATGGGGCTGGAATGGGCCTGGCGAATGAGGCTTGAGCCGCGCCGATTGTTCTGGCGTTATCTGACCACCAATCCCCGCGCGCTCTATCTGCTGTTTAACAAAAGCCGAAGCACCGATCTGACGCCACGAGGCTAACATGAGCGATGGACCGGCCATTCTGGTCACCGGCGGCGCCGGCTATATCGGCTCGCATTGCTGCCGAGCGCTGACGGCGGCCGGCTATCACCCGGTCGTTTACGACAATTTTTCGACCGGCCACCGCAGCTTCGTAACCGGTTCGCTTGTGACAGGCGACGTCCTGGACAAGGCGGCGCTGGCCGGCGCCTTCGCGCAGCACGACATCGTCGCGGTCATGCACTTTGCGGCGTCGAGCCAGGTCGGCGAATCCGTCATCGATCCGCAGAAATATTACTTGAACAATGTCGTCGGCACGCTGTCGCTGCTGGATGCGATGCGCGAGGCAGGCTGCAATCGCCTGGTGTTTTCCTCAACCGGCGCGGTCTATGGCAACGCCGACAGCAAGGCCCTGCCCGAGAACTACCCGTGCGCGCCGATCAATCCTTACGGCGCCTCGAAATGGATGATCGAACGCATCCTCGCCGACTATCGCAGCGCTTACGGGTTGGGGGCGTTTTGCCTGCGCTATTTCAACGCCAGCGGCGCCGACGCCTCAGGCGGTATCGGCGAGCTGCGCGAAAACGAAACCCATCTCATTCCCCGCGCCATGATGGCGCTGCAGGGCCATGTCGGGGATTTCGCGGTGTTCGGCGACGATTACGATACGCCCGACGGCACCGCGATCCGCGACTACATTCATGTCACGGATCTCGCAGCCGCGCATCTGCTTGCGCTGAAACTCCTGATGCAGGGAGATTCCGGCGGCGCTTTCAATCTCGGCACCGGTACGGGTTTTTCGGTGCGCGAGATTCTCACCGCGATCGCGGCCGAGGCCGGCCGCGAGGTGCCTCATGTCGTCAAGCCGCGGCGATCGGGCGATCCGACCTATTTGGTGGCTGATCCCACCGCGGCGCGCGAGATCCTGAAATTCCGCCCCACACATTCGGATCTTGCGACCATCATCCGGACCGCCTGGGCCTGGCACCGGACGGCTCACCCGCTGAAGACGGGTAAGCCTCTGTCTCCAGCCGCGTAACCTATAGCGGCTTGATCTGCACTTTGCGGAACTTCACAACGCCCGAGCCATATTGCAGGGCGAACGGCCCGCTCAGGTGCTTGCTGTCCCGCGCCTCGGCGGTCTTTTGACCGTTGAGCACGATCACGAGATGCGGGCCCTGCGCCGTGATTTCGTAAGTGTTCCATTTGCCGGCAGCCTTCGGCATCGGATCGACCTTGGCGACGTTGACGATCGCGCCGGTTCCGTAAGACGGGTCCGGTCGCTTGTCGTAGATGTTGACCTCGTAGCAAATCCTGGAGTTGATTTTCTTCGATTGATCGCAGCGAATGTGGATACCGCTGTTGGCTTCCTCATCGGTCCAGAATTCGGCCCTGATCTGGAAATCCTTGTAGGAGTTCCTGGTGACGAGGTAAGCGGGATCCTTGCCTTCCAATAACTTGTTGGCGGTGAGCGCGCCGTCCTTCATCGCCCAATTGGCTTTGCCGACCTCATCCCAGTCGCCCATCTTGCTGCTGTCAAGCAGCGTGATCTATCCGCCCACGCTCTGGCCGGAGGCCGAGTTGGAAAACTGGAAAGCGGCTGCTCCGATCAGCAAGCCGATTGCGAGCATCGATACGCGCCTCATGAAGGCGTACTCCCTGCTTGTTCTATTTGGCGCGGGAAGTTAACACCGCGCCGCGCGAGGTAAATGCGATTTTCATGCTGCAGTTGCGTTGTGCGCGGCCTCGCCTGCCGCACAAGCACGCGCACGTCTTGCTACCGCTGAATGAGACCGGCTAGCATGAAAGCAACAGGGAGATGGGCTGGCGGAAGCGTTTCAGCTCACGGAATTCAGCGGAGGTAACCATGAAGGTGACACACCGGTTTTGGCGATATCTCGCGATGCCGATATCTCTCGATCTCTCGCCGCCATGTTGAGCATCAGCTCCGCTGCCGGACTCAATGCCGCCGAAAAATAACCTCGACGTAACAGATCTATTCCGCAATAAAAATTCAGCGAAACGGAAAGTGCCATGCGATCGATCGTGACAGCGGCCGTTGCGGTACAACTCTTGCTCGGCGCGCTGCCCGCCTCTGCGCAGGATACCTATCCCGCACGGACCGTGCAGGTGGTGGTGCCCTACCCGGCCGGCGGCACGGTCGATCCGCTG
>JBGQCE010000581.1:0-2674 GCA_041495185.1 Bradyrhizobium sp. | reverse complement strand
TTGACTGTAGACACGCCTGATACCTCCCGATGTTTTTAATTGTTCCAATTAGAAGCACGGGGGCGGAACTTTGCAACTAGGATTTTCGTCGCGAAAGCCATTGTGATGCCATCTGCGTGGGGGCCTTTTCCTCCCTTGGGGAGGCCCCCGGGGGAGACGACCCGTCCGCATGATGTGGGAGGCGCGGCGCTCCATCGAAGCGCGTCACGGCAGCAATAAAGCCGGGGATGGTCGGGACAAGATCCGGCTATGACGGGGAACATTCGATTTGCCCGCTTTTCAAGAGACTCTCCGGACGAGGATTCGGCGCAAATTTACGGCCTTTTATCCATTCGGCTGTAGTTTTCCGCATCAGATCGGGAGCCTCGCGTTCCCGGTTTTGCCGGTTTTCGGGAAAAGACGGGGGTTTGAGGTGGGATTGTCCAAACGTGTCTGGCTGCAATCGATACCCCTGAGGCTTCCAAGCTTACGATTTCGCGGCAAGGTCATGCTCGGTTTTACCGTCGTGCTCGCGATCTCGGCCATTAGCATGGGCATCGCCTATTTCGGCTTCGAACACGTTTCCACCGGGGTGGCAACTTATCGCAAGAGCGTTGGGGAAGCCGATCTGTCGCGCAATATCGACCGCGAGCTGATTTCGTACCGGGGGCTCGCGCGGTACTATGTGGTGACCGGAAAGGAAGACGACGCCAAGGCGGCGCTATCGGCCGAAGCCAGCCTGAAGGACGCCATCGATCAATCGATGCGGGGCACCACAAATCCGGCGCGCCTCGAACAGATCACCCGGCTGGCCCGCGAATTCCAGACCTTCACCAGGATTTTCGCCGATATTCTCAAGGTCAAGCGCGACAGCGCCCTTGTGACGCAAAATCAGCTTGCGCGCGGCGGCAACATGCTGCGTTACAAGCTCGACGATCTCCCCAGCAATGCTGACGACACTGAGCTTCAGGCGATCCAGTTCGGCGCGAAAAAAGTGACCGATCAATTTCAGGCGGTGACGGCGCTCGCCAATACCTTCGTCGTCAATTCCGACCAGACGGTTGCCGCCAGCGCGGTAGCGCGCCTCAAGTTTGTCGAAAACGCGCTTCACGAGATAACGTCGACCGATGAGAAGATCGTGCAGGGCCTCAAGGAGGCCGCCACGCTGCTTGAAGAATATCGGCAGGCGCTGACCAAGCTGATCGGGAATTCGAAATCGATCGATCAACTGGTCACTGAAATGGCCGAGTCCGCGGCCGCGATCGTGCAAGGCTCGAGCGCGATGAAGGCGGACCTGCTTTCCGATCAGCAAAGGCTCGAATCCGAGTCGGACGCGACCATCGGCAAGACCGAGCGCATGGTCCTGATGCTCGCGGTCGGCGGCTTCCTGCTCGGCGGAACCCTGGCGCTACTGCTGGGCAAGGGAATTTCGCGGCCGATGACGGCAATGTGCAAGGCGATGCGCGAACTCGCCGGCGGCAATTTCGATGTCGTGCTGCCCGGCCTCGGGCGCAAGGATGAACTCGGCGAGATGGCGGGCGCGGTGGAAGAGTTCAAGATGCAGGCGATCGCCAAGGCCGAGCGTGATGCCGCAGCCCAGGACGCCCAGAACAAGGCGAGCAGTGCGGCGCGGCGCACCGAGCTCATTCGCTTTGCCGACGATTTCGAGGCGGCGGTGGGCGCCATCGTCTCGAACGTTTCGGCTTCCGCCGTTCAGCTCGAAACCGCGGCGGGAACGCTGACGCGGACCGCGGAAACCACCCAAAGCCTGTCCAGCCAGGTCGCCGGCGCATCGGAAGAAGCGTCCAACAACATGCAATCGGTCGCCGCGGCAACGGAAGAGCTTTCCGCTTCGGTCGATGAGATCGGACGGCGGGTGCGCGAATCCAACGAGATCGCGGAGGCAGCGGTGCTGCAGGCGGAGCAAACCGACGGGCGCATCGGCAAACTGTCGCGCGCGGCCCAGGAGATCGGCGACGTGGTCAAATTGATCACGGCGATCGCCGAGCAGACCAATTTGCTGGCGCTGAACGCAACCATCGAAGCCGCCCGCGCCGGCGAGGCCGGCCGGGGATTCGCCGTCGTCGCCGCCGAAGTCAAATCGCTGGCGAGCCAGACCGCGAAGGCGACCGACGAGATATCGTCGCACATTTCCGGCATGCAGGGCGCGACGCAGGAGTCGGTCGCGGCCATCAAGGAGATCGGCGGCACCATCGGCCAGATTTCGACCATCGCATCGACGATTGCGAGTGCGGTGGAGCAACAAAGCTCGGCAACCCAGGAAATCGCGCGCAGCGTTCAGACCGTCGCGCAAGGCACCCATGAAGCCGCCGCCAACATCATGCAGGTCAACCGCGGCGCCACCGAAACCGGGTCGGCCTCCGAGGAAGTCCTGAATTCGGCGAAGACACTGTCGAGCGAAAGCGCGCGGTTGCGCGATGAACTCGACCGCTTCATGGCGAATATCCGCGCGGCGTAACGCGGGAACTCCTGCGCCCCCGAGCGCGTTGATTAGTGCAGCCGGCACCAAGGCTGCGCTGTCACGAACCCTGGAACGTCACATTTCCGGGCGTTTCCTCATTGGCCCGATCCGATGGATTTGCAGCAATAGCGGCGCAATTCGGCCGCCGCGGCCGAGCGCCTGAATCGGTTGCTCGCCCGCTGGCCTTTGTGGAGTAGAATGAAATGAATCAGG
>JBGQCE010000580.1:0-2677 GCA_041495185.1 Bradyrhizobium sp. | reverse complement strand
CCGGGTCGCGGAATTCAATTCGATCGACCTCAATATCCCGCAAGGATCGCCGTGCTTTGCCGGCTTCGATGCCCTGCCCTTGCTCGAGACCGCCGACCTCGGCCTGCTGCTCGATTCCGATGTGCCGTTTGTTCCACGATACGCAAGGGGTGCCAGTGCGATCAAATGGATCCAGATCGATATCGATCCCCTGAAGTCGGATTTTCCGATGTGGGGATTCCCGACCGATATGCGAGTCCAAGGCGATTGCGCAACCATATTACAGCAGGTGCTCGATGCCGTGGAAGCGCGCGCCGACGACGCCTGGCGCCGTCGCGTGGCGGAGCGCATTGCAAGCTGGAGCGGCGCTCGCGAACAGGCTGCAAAGCGCCGTGCCGCCGCAAGCGCGAACAAAGGTGTTTCAGGTGCGCTCAGCCCGGCCTTCGTGTTTGCGACGCTCAACGCGAAACTGTCGCAGCACGACATCGTCATCAACGAGGCGATCCGCAATGGGCCGATCCTGCAAGAGCACATCATGCGGACACAGCCGCAGAGCTACGTCGGCCTCGCCGGCGGCGGACTTGGATTCAGCGGCGGCATGGCGCTGGGCCTGAGGCTGGCGCAACGGGATCGCCGCATCGTGCAAATCATCGGCGATGGCGGATTTCATTTCTCCTCACCCGACAGCGTCTATGCGGTGGCGCAACAATACCAGATCCCGATTCTGACTGTCGTAGTGGACAATGGCGGCTGGCAGGCGGTGAAATCGGCGGTGCAGCGCGTTTATCCCAAAGGCATTGCGGTCGAGACCGACCAGTTTCAGTCGCGGCTGACATCGGGCCGTCAGGGCGAGCAGCGCGGCTTTTCCGACGTCGGACGCGCATTCGGCGCGCACGGCGAATGCGTGACGGAGCCGGACGATCTCGCTGATGCCATTGACCGCTGCCTGGCCGCGCTGGATGAAGGCAAGGCCGCCGTACTGCACGTTCACGTCACGCGGCTTTGAGATGTTTGCTTTCTCCGGCCGGCAACACCAAGGGAGGTCAAGATCCATGAGAGCTTTGAGTAGATGCTCCCCGATCGGCACGTATCTCGGATTGATCGCACTCACCGCAACCGCGATCAACTCTGCCTCCGCGCAGGAAGACCCGTCGAAATATCCGACACGGGCCATTCACATCATTGTCGGCTTCACGGCCGGCGGCGGCAACGACATCATCGCGCGGATCTTCGGACAAAAACTGTCGGAAAGCCTCGGTCAGCCCGTCATTATTGAAAACAAGCCGGGCGGCGGCGCGATCGTCGCGACCGAATACGTCGCCAAGTCGGAGCCTGATGGCTACACGCTTCTGGTCGGCGCCAGCGGCATGGCAATCAACCCAGCCCTCTACGCCAAGCTTCCTTACGATTCTATCCGCGATTTCGTTGCTGTCTCCGAACTCGCATCGTTTCCGCTGTTCCTGATTGTCAACGCTTCCTCGCCGATCAAGTCGGTCGCCGATCTCGTGACCTATGCCAAGACCAATCCGGACAAGACGAACTACGCCAGTTCATCCGCCTCTTTTCAACTCGTGACCGAACTGTTCAAGCAAAAGACCGGCGCACCGATGCAGGTCATTCCCTACAAAAGCGCCAACGAATCGGTGATGGCGGTGGTGTCCGGTCAGGTGACCGCGACCATTGCGGACGCCGGTCCGGTGTCGGGTCAGGTGAAGAGCGGGCTGGTCCGCGCGCTCGCGGTCGCGACGCCCAAACGGACCGACGACCTCCCGAACGTTCCGACCATGAAGGAAGCCGGCGCCGATGTCGACGCGGTGCTGTGGAGCGGCGTCTTCGCGCCAAAGGAAACGCCGCCCGCGATCGCCAGGAAGCTTGAGGGCGAATTCATGCGGATCGCCCGGATGCCGGACGTGATCGCTCGCTTCAAACCGCTCGGCATCGAGACGGTCGGCAACTCCTCGGAAGAATTTTCACGGATTTTGGCGTCCGACATTGCCCGGTGGGGCGAAGTCGCCAAGGCAGCCAATATCAAGATAGAGCAATGAGGCGGCGGCGGCCTACCGATTCCTGGGCCGCGGCGCTCCGGATCAAGCCGTTACTCAGAATGCCGGCCCCGCTCCATTTCTGCCGTAGGTGATGCGCGGGGTTTGCACGGTGCCGTCAGGCTGCTTTTTCGCGGCAGCGACGAAGATTTTGGTCCCCGGCTTCAGCTCGTCCTTGTTGCCCGTGACATAGGTGACAACAACAGTTTCAGGGGTCACGAGCAGCGTCTTTTCGCCATCCTTGTACTTGATGGACAGTATTGGTCCATCGACCGCGGCAACGCTCTGCTCGACATTACCATTGGTCATCTTGGTCCCCGGCTTGAGATCCCAGTCGTAATGGCCTTCGCCGGTGCCGCGCATCGATTCCGGGAAGATGTGCACCTCGATGGCTTTCTGGATGCCGTCGGGTTGCATCGTTCCGGCGGAGCCGACGAACATGCCCTGCTTGATGTCGGCCATGGTCGCGGGAGCGATGGCGACGTACAAGGGGTTGTCGGTCACGGTCAGCTTCAGCTCAGTGCCGTCACGGCTCTTGACCACGTAAACCGGGCCTTCGACACGTTCGATGGTGCCGCGCACACGAACGATGTCGTCCGCCGCCGACGCTGGCGAGGCGACGCAGGCCAGGGAAATACAGGCCAGGCCGAAACTGG
>JBGQCE010000579.1:0-2682 GCA_041495185.1 Bradyrhizobium sp. | reverse complement strand
GCCATCCGCGCAATGTCCTCGGGATAAGCGCGCTCGGCGAGCACGTCGTATTCGCGCGCCTTGCTGATGTCCCAGTTCTGGCAGAACTTGCAGCCCAGATTGCAGCCGCTGGTCCCGAATGACAGCACTGGCGACCCCGGCAGGAAGTGGTTGAGCGGCTTTTTCTCGACCGGGTCGACGCAGAAGCCGCTGGAGCGGCCATAGGTCGTCAGCACCATCTGGTCGCCCTGCCGCGCCCGCACGAAGCAGAAGGCGCGCTGGCCCTCGTGTAATCTGCAGAAGCGAGGGCACAGATCGCACTGAATGCGCCCATCGTCCAGCTTGTGCCAGTATTGAACGGGATGGGAGTCGAATGACTTTGCCATGGCATCACCTCGCCCATCGCCCTTCCCAATTAGCGCGCGGGCCCCTCATTGCATCCGTCCGGAATGTAGGCCTGCGGGAAATTGTTCAGCAGGTCTTTTTCCTCCGCGAAGCGGTCTTCCTTGTCGAACTTCACGTGCAGATGAACGTGGGTTGCGCCCTTTGCCTCGATGCATGCCGCCCGGTCACGCTCGGCTGCCGCCCGTTGCGTAAGGTCGCCTTGCCCGATGTAGATCGGCACCCACCGCTTTTGCTCGTTCATCTTCGCGTAGATGAAGTTGCCGGCTTGATGCGGCGGCACTTTCGGATGTCGCGGGTAGACGTCGTAGACGTACTTTCGTCCCGACGCTCCGGTCCAGGTGCAGGTTCGTTCGGCCATGTGCGTGCCTCGTCTGAGAATTTTCAAGCAGCGCGGCCTGCATCGCGCTGACGAGCTTGCGGTGCCAGCCGAGTTCGGCAAAAGGATAACAGCGAAGCCCGGAGCAGAGTTTGATCCGGGTCAATAACAAGCGTGGACGGTCAGGGTACGAAGGACCGTTCATTTTGCGTCCCGACACGGAGAGCAGGATGGAAGCAACCGCAGGATTGAGCGCGGCCAAGCGTGAGCGCCCGGTGGGGATATGCCCTCGATGCCACGTGGTGGTCAGGGCGTTTGATCAGATTGGCAAGAAGTGCGCGAAACCGCTGCCATTCGGATCGAAGTGCCCTGGCGTTATTCGCAGCGCGCTCGCCGCCGATGAGTGGACGGAATGTCCCGACTGCGGCGCGAGTGGTCGCATCGACAGCGGTGTCTGCACTCAATGCGAGGGCGAAGGCTGGCTTTACTACAAGCGGCGTCTGAGCACGTAATGCCCAGCGCAGGCTCGCCTATCATGCGCGAACGAGCTGCCCTGGCCTGCGCTGTGACCTAGCGTGCCGGGCAAGATTTCTGAAGTGCGACGGTGCGGCTTGGTGCTCCGCCATGATCCAGCGAACAACATGAACGGGATCGATGTCGAGAGGATAAGTCCGCATTTGTCGCACTCCGAAGCGGCACGGTTTCGAGGCGCGTAACCTCGACGTCCTGCGGCTGCCAGTTAAATGCCGGCAGATCGCCATATGTTGATTTGCGCCAAGAAACTGCGCCGCATAGGCGGTCATCCAAACACCGCCGCGTCCCTCGGCCGTGTTGGTGGCTGAGCCCCTTCACGACAGCCAAACATCGACCTGTGCCGCTAAAATAATTCAATGTTGCCGGTCACGAAATCGTCGACCAGCGCGGGGATGCGATTGATGCGGTCTGCGGCGATCGCCTCAATCTGATTACGCAGCTCGGCTACTGGACGGCCGTCCCGCGCGGCGACGTTGATGGCGACAATGGCAGGGCTTGTCACAAGCGCGCCGATCCGGCTGACCATAAAGCAGCGTGCCCGCGCAATCTCCGAAAGTTCGGTAACCACCGATTCTGCGATCTGTCGAGCAACGACGTTGTAGATCTTGCCGACATGGCTGACCGGATTCTTTCCTGCCGCCGCTTCAAGGCTCATGGGCTGGCACGGTGTAATCAGGCCGTTCACTCTGTTGCCCCGGCCGACCTGTCCGTCGTCTCCGGCCTCAGCCGAAGTTCCGGTTACGGTCAGGTAGATGCCCCCAGAAGCAGGCTGATCAGCGCTGTTGACATGAACCTCGCACAACGTAAATCCGTGTGCGGCGGCCGTGTTTCGCGCAAGTCGTCCGAGCTCAGCTTTCTGGTCGAGGTAATCGTCGACGTTAACGAGGTGGCGGCCGATCATGGCGCATGCGATCGTCAGCCGAACCTTGTCGCCGCATCGGATACCCATGATCTTGATATCTTCGCCCCAGGCCGGCACCTCAAAGCGGCGATCTCTTCCGTTGACCTGCTTTTCAATTGCTAGGACAAGCCGCTCAATCGGGCTCAGCGGAGCATGACCGACGCCGACCGAGGTATCGTTGCAGAGGGCGATATTGCCTTGCTCGCGGTGCGCAAACAGCATCTGGAGATCTTGTGATACCGGCCGGGTGAGCACCTTGATGCGAACGTGCCGCTCCGGATCCAGGGCGTGGATATTGGCGCGCAACCAAGCCCGTGAGCTCTCAACGGCAATATCCTCGATCGGAATGCATTCAGCGCCGACCTCGGATGTTGCCCGGCCTGCCAAATAGATGTTTATCGGGCTTACAACTTCTCCGCCCCCAAACCTTGGAATCGCGCGCCCGCCCCACAACAGGGCCTTATCGACGTTGTGATGCAGGATATCGCCAAAGCGATGCCGGTATTCGCGACAAAGAGCGCGTGAGAACGATTCGGCGAGCCCGTCG
>JBGQCE010000578.1:0-2693 GCA_041495185.1 Bradyrhizobium sp. | reverse complement strand
GTTCAGGCGGCTTGCCTTGCGGAAGGGCTCGACGGCCTGCTGGTAGTTGACGACGGCAAACGCGCGCGTCCAGTCCGTGCCCCACAGGCAGCGATCGAAACCCCACGCATCGAACACGCGGGCAAGCGGATCCCAGATATCAGGGAAAGGATACGGCTCCCGCGACAGCGTGCAGGCGCCGCTGACCTTGATTACCGCATTCGGTCGCCCTGCGAGTTCCAGCACCTTCGGCAGGTCGGCCCAGGGCCGCGGCGGCGCCGGCGGCACGCGCGGCTGCAGGATGCCCAGATGGTCGAGGATGAACCGCGTGTCGGGATGGCGATCGATCAGCGCCGTGCCCGCGTCCAGATTGTCCCAGCACAGGATGTTGACCGGAAAGTCGTAGCGAACGGCGGCGCGTGCGATCCGGTCGAGGCCGGGGTCGGTCGCCTCGCGCTTGTTCTCCTTGGTCAGCATGATCCGGATTCCGACCGTGCCCGGCGTCTTCTTCCAGTCGGCGACGACATCGGCCACGTCAGGATCATCAGGGTCGACCGGCTTGACGATGGCGATCCGGCCAGGATGGGCCCGTTGCACTTCCACGGCATAGCTGGCGTCGTAGCGATACATGGAAAAAGCTGAAATGAAGATCGCGCCGTCGACGCCGACCTTGTCCATCGCCGCCACCATCTCGTCTCCCGTGACGTGATCGGGCCAGTTCGGCACACTGTGCCAAGGCCGCTTCGGAGTGTTCGCCTCATAGGCATGGACCTGGGAATCGATAATCGTCATCGGGGCAGCTCCTGTAGGATGGGTTGAGCACTTGCGAAACCCATCAATTCTTATTCATGGGGTCGATGGGTTTCGCAAAGAGCTCAACCCATCCTACGTGTTACCTGCCTTCTCCGCCGGCAGTGAAAAACTTCGTCCCATCGAAAAAGCGGTTCGGGCGATTGAAGATGGAGATGAACGTCGCTCCGTCAGGAGCATGCGCGACATGGATGTTGCCGCCCGGTCTCCACACGAAGTCACCCGCGCCACAGCTTCCTTCCGAGTCTTCTAGCGATCCCTGAAGCATGAAGGTCTGTTCCAGCGCCGTGTGCTCGTGCAATGGCACCACCGCGCCGGGCGCCATCCTGAACAGGATGGTCGAGCGCCCTTCGTCGTCCTGGTACAGGATCTTCATCTCTATTCCGTCGAACTCCGTTCGCTGCCAGGGCATCGACGACGCCGCGACGATGGTCGACCGAAGTTCGGGCGGGTTGACGGGCACAGGCTTGTTCATGGCTGCTGCTTCTCCGGAATAGAACTCCCCCTAGCGGATCAGCTTAGCGTAATCCGCCAATATATTCACGCGGCACATTCTGTCGTCACCCGCGAAAGCGGGGATGACGAGTGGGGCGGACCAAATTGATTTGCCCGACGGGCAAATCAGCAACGTCTCGTGCTTCTGCCTGTCCAGACCCATTTGCAAAAATATTTCTGTTTTTCCGAACCCCAAATCAAATCTATAACGCTTCCCATCCCGTCCCGCACGAGGGGCGTTGGCCATCGTCACGAACGTTGGGGCGGGATGCGGTGGACGCGGCAGCGCCCGCGCGCATGAGGCGATCGCAGGGCGGATTTCCGTGAGCGATCACTGGGCGCGCAGACGAACGGCGCTTTCGCGGACGGTGAAGTCGTGTGGTCCTGACGCCTCAGAGGTCGGCGTCAAGTTTGCGGAGGTTTGTCGGCCCGACCGGGCTTAGACAAAACCATATCCGCCGATGACGGTGCCAAAAAAGCCCGATCGCCGGGGAGAGCACGAAGGAAACCGTTAAAACCATTGCGTGCGGGAATGCCGGGTGATCCCGGTGCGACCGTGGTGACTAACTCGTGTGCTTTCTACTCTTTGCGCACGAGGCTGCGGGTGCATTGGGCACCCGGCATTCCCCACGCCCTCTTTGGGGCGAAGGATCAATGCACAACCCGGACGCATTGCGCCGCGGGAATGCGGAGTCGAATCCGAAATTGCCTTTGGCTCTTTGCGCCCTTACCGATTATGTTGAGGGACATATGATCACATCTGGGAGGCTGATGGATATGCCTTCAGATCCGAATGCGAAAACGCGCGCACGAATAGCCTTCCTGTTGTTATTCGTTTTCATCATCGTTTTTTCGGTCGGGGCATATTTCGTAGCCGACCTGGGCAAACTGCAGGAGATTATTGCCGCTCGTGAAAGCCGGACGGCATTGTCTGGGATCACCGATCCCAGGCAAATAGATGAGGCGCTCGGGCAGCATCCCTCAAATAAATTCTTGCGGCTGATCGCAATGGCAACCAGGGCGGCGAATGAAACCAACGCTGCTATTGAAAAGCTGTCAAATGAAGTAGAGCCACCGGCGATTTCAAAGAACACCAATTTAGGCGCGGCGAGCCGGAGTGATCTCGAGGCCCTTCGCCGCGATTTGAAAACGGCGGAAGCCAATGCGACGTCATTTATGCCGCGTTACATCGCACTCCTGAAAACTGAACGCGACGATGTGGAAAAATACGCTCTCTCGCTATATCTGGCAAAAGATACCATCAGCAGGTTTTTGGATAACATCGATAAGCGGCACGCGGAAATCGTGGCCTTTACTTCCAGGATGTTGTTGGCGCGCGCCGATTTTTATCGCGCCTACGAAAACTATGTCGCGGTTCTGGTCACAGAATTCGGTGCCTACAAGGTCGT
>JBGQCE010000577.1:0-2696 GCA_041495185.1 Bradyrhizobium sp. | reverse complement strand
GTTCGTCCGGCACTAGCGTTGGATTAGGGCTTTGTCTTGGACGACGATGCGAATGCATTCTTCACAACCGCTGAAAACTTTGCCCAGCTGCAAGTTAGTGAACCATCCTCGCAGCGCGTCGGTTTCGATCGATCGACCGGCCGTTTTGCCGCTAAGGAAGGTGGGTTCCTTGGCATCAATACCATCGGTGGCCCGACAGGTTGACGCGCGCTTTTCAGATCCGCCTGGAGCTGTTCGCTCTGTCTTTTTGCGAGTTCAGCCGAGATACCCTCTCGCCGTTGGCATCGAGGAAAGCCATATACTCGCGATCGATCTGCTTGCGCTCCTCGGCTGTCGGATTGGGACCCGCAATGTCGAAATTCCGGTCCTGCATGAAGTCGTAATATGTATAGCCGCCGCCCGCTTTTCGCCGGCCCGCAAACCGCGCGTGTGTGATTCTGCCGGTCGGCAGTCCAGAGTTCGTATTACAAATGCCTACGGATATTGGCCTCAATTGCCAAAGAGATCGCCCGAAGAAACACTGACTCGGACGATCTGGCGGAGGGAGAGGAACTGGGGTCGAACCTTCTCCACGTAGGCCAACGTACTCCAGCGAACTCAGCCGGTAGGGTCCCTGGCAAGAGCGCGACTAAACGTGCCCTACGACCGCATTTCGGGGTCTTGAGCGCGGCGTCGGGCCCCCACGGGCGGCTGTATAACCAGCCTCGGTAAAGCGCGACAAGCGTGACTAGGGCTGAACCCATAAATTCAGAGTGGTCGGCGGACGTCCGCTTTGGTGCGCATTCCGGACTCAAGTCGGACATCGCGTGAGGTCCGAAAAGTGCCATTAGCGGAAGTGGCCAGTCCTCATTCGATCACCTCGCCGGCGGCGACCAGCAGGCCCGGCGGCACAGTGGGGCCGATCGCCTTCTCGGTCGTCGTTCGCCCGTGAAATTTGCTATTGCACAAAAATCCAAGCGGTACTTGGAATGCCCAAAAAAGTCGTGAGTATCGTGCTACAATTGCTCGAATTTTGCCTCGCATTGCGTTGTAAAGAAATGACCGAGACGCCCAAGAAGGTCCCTGGCGCCGACATCATCGATGCATTGCTGCCGCCTGAGATGGCGCTCGCCTGCGAGACCGCGGGTGTCGCCAAGGCGGGGCGTGATGTGCTCGCGCTCGTCATCTTGGGACTGCTTGCAGGCGCCTTCATCGCGTTCGGCGCTATCTTCATGACCGTGGTATTGACCGGAGCCGGCGAACTCCCTTGGGGCGTTGCACGCCTCTTGGCTGGTATTGTCTTTTCGCTCGGACTTATATTGGTGATTGTGGGCGGCGCCGAACTATTCACCGGCGACTCGCTGATGATCGTGGCCTGCGCAAGTCGGCGCATCACGCTCGGTGCGCTGCTGCGCGCATGGTCATTGGTCTATGCCGGCAATATCGCCGGCGCGGTGGGCACAGCCGCGCTGGTGTTCCTAGCCGGGCAACACGGGTTTGGCGGCGGTGCTGTCGGCAAAACGGCGCTCGCCATCGCTTCGGCCAAGGCAGCTTTGCCTACGATCCAACTGTTTTTCTTGGCCGCGCTCTGCAACGTGCTGGTCTGTCTCGCAGTGTGGATGTCGTTCGGGGCGAAAAGCACAACCGATAAGGTCATGGTCATCGTCCCGCCCGTCGCGGCCTTCGTCGCCGCCGGGTTCGAACACTCGATCGCCAACCTCTATCTCCTGCCCTACGGCCTTGCGATCAAATCGTGGGCCGGGCCGGAGTTCTGGGCCGCGATCGGACAGGGTGCTGCGTCTTATCCGCAACTGACCGTAAGCGGCGCGCTCCATAACATCGTTGTTGCGACAATAGGTAATCTTGTCGGCGGCAGCCTGATGGTGGGCGCGGTCTACTGGTTCGTGTATCTGCGCCGACGCGCTTAGCTCAGGCGTTGTACGCTAAACGCGACGCACCACGGATCAGCCTCCAATGTCTCAGTTGGGTCAAAACCGAAAGTCTGCCCGCTTGCGCGACATGTCCGTTCTACCCCCGAGAGCAGACATCGCAAGGCCGTCCCGGCATGTCCGTTTCGTGCCAATAAGCGACATCAACTACGGCAACGATTGTTTGATTCATAACTCCGCGGCCAGATACGGGTTGGTCGAAAGGAGATCAGTGTTCCGCCACCTCGCGGACAATTCCGGTTTCTTTGATTGTCGGCATCCAGAATCTTGCCAGGACCGGGATCACGAGCAGACTGCAGATCGGCGACAACAGCATGACACCGACGATGACGCAGGCTAGCGGCTGCTGCACCTGCGAACCAATCCCGGTCGAGATCGCCGCCGGGACCAGTCCGATGCACGCTGACAGGCCGGTCATGAAGATTTGCCGCATCCGCGTTTCGGAGGCGCGGATGATCGCGTCTTCCGTCCCCATACCTACCTCGATGTCGCGGCGGATATAGGACATCAGCAGGATGCCATCCATAGCTGACACGCCGAAGAGCGAGATGAACCCGACCGCGGCCGATACACTGAAATTCAAGCCAGCGATGTAGAGCCCGAGAATTCCGCCGGCCACGGCGAACGGGATGCCCGACAGCGCCAGCAGGCTGTCCCGTATCGAATTGAACAAGCCATACAGCAGCATCAAGATCAGCAGCAGGCTCAACGGCACGATCAGCGCGAGCCGCTTCTTGGCGTCGACCAAAGCGCCGTATTCGCCCGACC
>JBGQCE010000576.1:0-2703 GCA_041495185.1 Bradyrhizobium sp. | reverse complement strand
CCGGGCACCAGCGTGGTGAAGGTCGAGATATAGTTGATCAGATAGCGGAAGCCGAAGATCAGCCGGCCGGTGCGGTCGTCCTGTCGCGTCTCGCCGTTGACCCGCGTCGTCAGCCTGATATCCGCGATTTGCGATTCAGCGGTGTAGGGAACCAGCCACGGGCCAAGGCTGCCGGTGGAATCGAAATTCTTGCCTTGCGTCACATTGAATTTGGCGTGCCGGACCCAGTCGCGGATGGTGCCTTCATTGCACAGCGTAACCGCAGCGATGTGATCCAGCGCCGCGCTTTCGGGAATGTGCCGGCCGGCTTTGCCGATGATGAGGACCAGTTCGCCCTCGTAATCGAGCTGCGTTGAGGCGCGCGGGCGAACCAGCGGCGTCAGGTGGCCGACGAACGAGCGCGGCGTGCGCATGAACATGCTCGGATATTTCGGCGCATCCTGGCCGTCCTTATATTCGGCGTTACGATCGGGATAATTCACCCCGATGCAGATGATTTTCTCCGGCGCAGGAATCGGCGGCCGCCAGGTGATGGCATCGAGCGCATGATCCGGCTGATACCGCGTGGCATCCTCGGCAAGTTTTGTCAGGGCGCCGGCGGCGACCGCTTCGCGCAGCGTCGGGTAGTCCTTCGCAAATCGCGCGGAGAGATCGACGATCCCGCCTTCGACCACGGCGCCGTATTTGGTCGAGCCGTCGACGGAGAAGGTTGCGATGCGGTGTGAGGCCATGGGATGTCCGATAACGATGCGCGGGCTGCTTAGCCGGGATTCATGCCTTTGGCCTTGATGACCGCAGCGGCGGCGGGCGTGGTCAGAAAGGTGATGAACGCCTTGGCGGCATCGGCTTCCTTGCTGTCAGCAGCGACGGCCGAGGTGAAAACCAGTTCCTGCTGCAATTCAGCGGGGAATGGGCCTGCCAGTTCGACGCCGGGGGCGATCAAGACATTGATGAGAAAGACCCCAAGCTCGGCTTCGCCCTTGGCGACGGCCGGAGCAATTTGGGCCGGCGCGGTCTGCGTCCTGGTCTTGGCCTTCATCGGCCCGGCAATGCCGAGCCGGTCGAACGTCTTCAAGATATAGGCACCGGCCGCGCTCTCCGGCACGAAGGCGATGGATGGGGCGTCAAGCAGCGTCTGCTTCAGCGCATCTGGCGTGCTGACGTTGGGTTTTGGCGCACCTGCGCGAACGATGACGCCGTAGCCGACGCGGGCGATATCGATGGTCGGCCCGGGGACGAAGCGGGCCTTGGCGGCCGCGTCCCTGAAAACATCGACAGGCACGACGGCCAGATCGAACGGCGTGCCCGATGTGGCCTGCTTGATCAGGTTGGGAGTGGAGTCGAAGTGAATGACGAGCTTGTGGCCGGAGGCGCGCTCGAATTGAGGGCCGAGTTCATTCAACCAGCCGGTCGTGGAGCCGCCGGCGAGAATCCTGAGTTCAGCGGCCTGAACATCAGTCATCGGCGACATGACAAGTGCGAGGCCCAGCATCGCTGCGGGCGCGGTGAGCGAAAGCTTCTTCATGATAACCCCGTTGATCGCAGCGGATGACGTTCAAATGACTTAATCCTAGTCGGCAATCGTGACATCGGCGACGAACAGCGGCTCGCGTACCGGCTGTCCCGTAAACGGCGATCCCTGCTCGAACCAGGAACGCGGCGCGGGCGCCCCCCACAAGGTTTGCCGCCGCGGGTCCTTCAGCGACCAGCGCATCGGCGCATGATCGTGGTCCATGGTGAAGTAATCGCTGGTGTAGAGTTCCAGCCGATGGCCGTCGGGGTCCCGGACATAAAGGAAAAACGCGTTTGAAATGCCATGGCGGCCGGGCCCGCGTTCGATGTTCTTGAGGAAGCCGCTGGAGGCCATCACGTCGCACAGATGCAGGATGTTCATCGCGGTCGGCACCCAATAGGCGAAGTGGTGCAGGCGAGGGCCCTTGCCATTGGTGATGGCAAAATCATGCACATTGCCCTTGCGATGCATCCACGCCGCCGCGATCCGGCCATTGGGTCCGTCTTCCTCGCCGTATTCGGTCAGCCGGAAACCCAGCCGTGCATAGAAGTCGACGGTGTCCTGAACTTCGGCGGCGAACACATTGAAGTGGTCGAGCCGCTGCGGGTGGCAGCCCTTGTAGAGATCGTAGCGGCGCAACAGATGCGGGCGCTTCTCCATCGAGGCATAGAGCTCGATCTGGAAGCCGAACGGGTCGGTGAACTGCAGCGTGCGGCCCTGGAACGGCTGCTCCGCGAACGCGTAAACGATCCCGTTCTCGGAACAGAATGACGCGGCCTTGTCGAGATCCTGCTCGTTGCCGACCTTGAAGCCCAGGCGGTTGCAGGAGGCAGCCGCCGCCTTGCGCAGCACCAGCGAGTGATGCTGATGCTCCTCGCTGCCGCGCAGGTACACGGCCTTGTCGTCGCGATCCTCAACATGCAGCCCGACAGTGTTCTCGTAAAACTCCCGGCTGGCATTCAGGTCCACTACGTCAAGCACGACGTGGCTGCACCTGACGATGTTGAACGGCGGATCGAAGATGTGCTGCGGGACGGGCATAGGCGTTTCCTGAAGTTATTCTTGTCAGATGCCCGGCTCGACGCCGAGCCGCTGAATCTTGTGGGTTCCTCGCGCCAGCGAGACGTGCTTGGTTTCCATGTAGAAGTCGAATGAATAATCGCCGCCGTCGCGGCCGATCCCTGACGATT
>JBGQCE010000575.1:0-2707 GCA_041495185.1 Bradyrhizobium sp. | reverse complement strand
CTGCAATTCATTTCCTCGGGCCTGACCGTGGGCGCCATCTACGCCCTGGTCGCCCTTGGTTTCACGCTGATTTATAAGTCGTCAGATATCATCAATTTCGCCCAGGGTGAGTTCGTCATGCTGGGCGGGATGACGACCGTTTTCGTGGCGCTTGCTGGCGTTCCGTTGCCGTTCGCTGCGCTCATCGCCATCATCGTGACGACCGCCATAGGTTTGGCTCTACACCGTTTTGCGATCGAGCCTGCGCGTGGAGCGAGCCCGGTGGCATTGATCATGATCACGATTGGTGCCTCGATCTTTCTGCGCGGTGTGGCCCAGATCGTTTTCGACAGGCGTTTCCATAGTTTGCCTCCGCTATTCGGTGCCGATCCGATCCTGTTCGGCGGCGCAGCTATTTTGCCTCAAAGCCTTGTCGTGCTGGCAAGCGCGACAGCTATCGTGACTTTGCTTTGGCTGTTCATCGATCGCACCTTGCTCGGCAAGGCATTACTCGCGACTGCGGCCAATCGTCTGGCGGCGCGACTCATCGGCATCGATACGCGGCGCATTGTTGACTTCTCATTTGCGATATCGGCGGCAATCGGAGCGATCGCCGGTATTCTCATTACGCCGATCGCGCTGACCAGTTACGATGTGGGTACATTGCTGGCGCTGAAGGGGTTCGCAGCGGCCATGCTCGGCGGAATCGGCAGCGCGTTCGGAGCTGTGGTCGGCGGCCTTCTGATTGGAATGATCGAGGCCTTTGCCGCAGGCTATTTTTCTTCGAATTACAAGGACGCAGTCGCTTTCCTGATCATCCTCGTCGTCCTGGTTTCCATTCCGCAGGGCTTGTTCGGCCGGGCTAAAATTGAGCGGGTGTAAATTGCGCGCACTGCTCGAAACTCGATTGATGCCGGCGATAGTGGTCGCGGTAATCGTCATTGTCTTGCCGCTGTTCTTTCCGTCGGCGTACTACTATCGCATCGGCGTGCTTGTTTTCATTTTTGCGCTCGCGGTCGTGGGCCTCAATCTACTCATGGGCTTTGCCGGTCAGGTCAGCCTGGGTCACGCCGGTTTTCTAGGGATCGGCGCGTATTCCGTCGCCATCGGCCCAATCCATTTTGGCGCGCCTTCGTGGCTGTGCCTGTTCGCCGGCGCAATCCTTTCGGGCGCGGTCGCTTTCCTGGTGGGTCGGCCGATTCTAAGGCTTAAAGGACACTATCTCGCCGTTGCGACGCTCGGACTCGGATTGCTCGTTGCTATCGTGCTGACCAACGAGGCGGGCTGGACCGGTGGCCCGGATGGCATGAGCGTTCCCAGGCTGGTGCTTTTCGACTGGAGCGTGCGCGGAGCGGATGCGTGGTACTGGATTGCCGGCACAACTTTTGTCGGCGGATTTGTGCTCGCGCTTAATCTGATGGGCAGCCCAACCGGCCGTGCGCTGCAGGCCATTCATGACAGCGAGATCGCCGCGCTCGTCCTCGGCATCGACGTGGCGCGCAAGAAGCTTGCGATCTTCATAATCTCCGCCATGTACGCGTCGGTGGCCGGATCTTATCTGGCGCTGTTCAATGGCTACATCACGCCGGATTCGGCGGGCTTCCTGCGTTCGATTGAATTGGTCGCCATGGTCGTGCTGGGTGGCATGGGATCGATCGTCGGTTCTCTGGTGGGCGCAGCGGTGCTGGTCGTGTTGCCGCAGGCGCTCACCATCTTCCACGAATACGAGCAGGCGCTGCTCGGACTCATCATAATGGTTTTCATGATCTTTTTGCGCAGGGGCATCGTGCCGTCAATTGCTGCGGCGTTTGCTGGACGGCGCAAATGGTGATCCTGGAGGCTTATCGGCTGTCCATTACCTTCGGTGGCGTGCGGGCCCTCGACGGAGTCAGCATCGCTATCGAATCCGGCCAGGTGTTTTCGATTATCGGGCCGAACGGTTCCGGCAAGACCACACTGTTCAATCTGGTCTCGGGCATCTATTCGCCGAACGACGGAAGCATCCGGCTCGCCGGTGAAACGGTGACCGGGCTTGCACCCGAACAACTCGCGCGGCGCGGGCTGTCGCGGACATTTCAGAATTTGCAGATTTTTTCCCGTATGTCGGTGCTGGAAAATGTGATGGTCGGCCGTCATCGTCACGAGCGGACCGGGATTCTGGCCGATCTGCTGCATTGGCCGTCGGTGGCGCGCCAGAACCAGGCGACCCGCGAAGCAGCTCGTGCGGCGCTTGCCCGCGTCGGCCTCGCCGATGCAGATGATCGTCCGGCGGGTTCGCTCGCATATGGCGCCCTCAAGCGCCTCGAAATCGCACGCGCACTGGCCAGCGAACCGACGGTGCTGCTGCTCGATGAGCCGGCCGCCGGCTGCAATCCTGTCGAAACCCAGGAAATCGATCACGTTATCCGCTCCATCGTGCAGGACGGAATCACGGTCGTGTTGGTCGAGCATGATATGCGTCTGGTGATGAATATCTCCGACCGAGTTCATGTCCTCGCAAGAGGTCGAACGCTCGCGGAAGGCACTCCCGAACAAGTGCGGTCCAACGTGGAGGTGATCGAAGCCTATTTGGGCGTTCACGGTTCGCAGGAGGCCGCGCATGCTTTCGATTGAGAATGTCAGGAGCGCCTATGGCCGCATCGAAGTCCTGCACGGCGTCACGCTCCATGTCGACGCCGGAGAGATCGTCACTTTGATCGGCGCCAATGGAGCCGGCAAGACGACGCTG
>JBGQCE010000574.1:0-2754 GCA_041495185.1 Bradyrhizobium sp. | reverse complement strand
CTCTACGCCGACAAGCACGGCCTTAACGTAACCTGCATACGCATCGGCAATTTCGGCGACAAGCCGCTGGATCACCGCCGGCTGTCGATCTGGCTGAAGCCGGAAGACCTGGTGCAGCTGTGCCGGATCGGGCTCGATCATCCCGATATCCATTTCGAGATTCTCTACGGCGCGTCGTATAACGAGCGCTCATGGTGGGACAACCACCGCGCCTACGACCTCGGCTATCGCCCGACCGGCCGGGGGGAGGATTTTCGCGAGCACGCTTTTGCCGAGCAGGCGAAACTGCCGCCCGATCCCGTCAGCGATTTCTATCAGGGCGGCGCGTTCTGCGGCATGGAATTCGACGGCGACATGAGCAGGATCGTGGACTGGAAGTAATTCGCTGCCGCTAGTTGACCGTCATTCCGGGGCGCGCGTTTACGCGAACCCGGAATCTCGTGCCAACAACTTCGGGGTCCGGGTCCACGCGAAGCGTGTCCCGGAATGACGGTTTCTAATCCGTGCTCCGATCGGCTCCGATACGGCCGAGATAATCCGATTTGCTGTATTGCATGTGATCGACGCAGAGCTGCGCGAATGCCCAGTTGTCGCGCCCGCGCAGCAATTCGATCATGAACTCGTGCTGGCGGCGCGAAAGCGCCAGCCCTTCTCTGTCGGCGAGGTTCTTGGCGCGCATCGGTAACGTCAGGTTCATGTAGTCCTGCAGCGAACGCACCAGATAGGGATTGCCGCAGGCGGAAAACAGCGCGACGTGAAACGCGTCGTTGGCTTCATGGATTCCGCGCAGATCCTGCGCATCGGCCTTCGCGCAGTACTGCCACTGCAGCTCGATCAGCTGTTCGATCAGCTCCGCAGACGCGGGGAGCGCGATCATCAGCGCCGCCTGCCGGGTGAGCATTTCCCGCACCTCGTAGATCTGCCGCACTTCCTCGCCGGAGTAGAACCGCACGGTGGCGCCGATGTTCTTTTCGCGCAGCACGATGCCCTGGCGCTCGAGCTGAAACAGCCCCTGGCGCACGAAATGCCGGCTGGCGCCGTAGCGCGTCATCAGCGTGTCCTCGACCAGCCGCGAACCCGGCGCGAAGCGGCCGAAGATGATGTCCTCTTCGAGCCGGCGGATCACCTCGGCCTGTTCTTCTTCGCGGGTGAGCGTCGAGGCTTCCGCTGATGCGGACTGTGCTTTCATGGGCGCTCGCTTCGGATCATCCCGGGAAATCAGCACGGTACGGCATCCATTGTCAATAATGATGGTGGTTTTGGCGGTTATCCGGGCCGTTTCGCGGTTCAATATCAAATATTGACAATAATTCTGCGCGCTTCATAACTGGACGGCAGGATGACGGGAACAGGCACGATGGCTGACGGGCTTCGCAAGGGACTGACGAGTTACGGCGACGCCGGGTTTTCGCTGTTCCTGCGCAAGGCTTTCATCAAGGCGATGGGCTATTCCGACGACGCGCTGAACCGCCCCATCGTCGGCATCACCAATACCCACAGCGACTACAATCCCTGTCACGGCAACGTGCCCCAGATCATCGAGGCGGTGAAGCGCGGCGTGATGCTGGCCGGCGCAATGCCGATGGTGTTTCCGACCATCTCGATTGCCGAAAGCTTCGCGTTCCCGACCTCGATGTATCTGCGCAACCTGATGGCGATGGATACCGAGGAGATGATCCGCGCCCAGCCGATGGACTCCGTCGTGGTGATCGGCGGCTGCGACAAGACCTTGCCGGCGCAAATCATGGCCGCGGTCTCTGCCGATCTGCCGACCGTGGTCATTCCGGTGGGGCCGATGGTGGTCGGCCATCACAAGGGCGAGGTGCTGGGGGCCTGCACCGATTGCCGCCGCCTGTGGGCCAAATTCCGTGCCGGCGAAATCGACGACGTGGAGATCGAAGCCGTCAATGGCCGCCTCGCTCCTTCCGTCGGCACCTGCATGGTGATGGGCACCGCCTCTACCATGGCCTGCATCACCGAAGCGCTGGGCCTGTCGCTGCCGATGAGCGCGACGATACCGGCGCCGCATGCCGAGCGCTTTCGTTCCGCGGAAGCCAGCGGCAAGGTCGCCGCCGAGATGGCAAAGGCGAAAGGGCCAAAGCCCAGCGAACTGCTGACGAAGGCCTCGTTCCGAAATGCCCAGGTGGTGCTGCAGGCGATCGGCGGGTCGACCAATGGTCTCATCCATCTCACCGCGATCGCCAACCGCACCACGCATCGCATCGATCTCGAAGCCTTCGACAGACTGGGCCGCGAAGTGCCTGTGCTGATCGACCTGAAACCGTCCGGCGAGCATTACATGGAGCATTTCCATCATGCCGGGGGGTTGCCGAAACTGATGGCGCAGCTCGGCGATCTGATCGACCTCGATGCGAAGACCATCACCGGTGCAACGCTGCGCGATGTTGTCGCCGGCGCCGAGGACGTGCCGGGACAGGATGTAATCCGCGCGCGAAAAAGTCCGATCAAGCCGGAAGGCGCGATGGCGGTACTGCACGGCAATCTCGCGCCGCGCGGTGCTGTCATCAAGCACTCGGCGGCGAGCCCCAGGCTGCTGCAACACACCGGCCGCGCCGTGGTATTCGATTCCGTGGAAGACATGACGCTGCGGGTCGACGATCCCGCGCTCGATGTCCGCGCCGACGATGTGCTGGTACTGCGCAACGCCGGCCCCAAGGGCGCGCCGGGTATGCCCGAAGCAGGCTATCTGCCGATCCCGAAGAAGCTGGCGCGCGCCGGCGTCAAGGACATGGT
>JBGQCE010000573.1:0-2757 GCA_041495185.1 Bradyrhizobium sp. | reverse complement strand
GGGTGATTTGCCCGTCGGGCAGATCAGGGGAGCACGTAGGGCGCAATAGCGTCAGCGTATTGCGCCGAACGGCAATTGAATTGGCGGAATACGCTATCGCTATTCCGCCCTACGAGCTGTATCATTGATTGATACGCGGACCTTGACTGCTGTATCATTCAGTGATACACATCGCCTGTGATCAGGAGCTTCCGGGACAAAACCACCGAAGCCGTCTTCGACGGGGAAAGTCCGAAGGGCTTTCCGGCCGATCTGGTCAAGGTTGCGCGCCGGAAACTGCGCTACCTCAACGCCGCCGGCGATCTCGGCGACTTGAGGTCGCCTCCAGGCAACCGTCTTGAGGCGTTGTCGGGCGATCGAAAGGGACGGCACTCGATCAGGATCAACGACCAATTCCGGGTGTGCTTTGTCTGGACGACGCAAGGCCCGGCGGAGGTCGAGATCGTGGATTACCACTAGAAGAGGGACACGCGACAATGGCCAAGAAGCTCAAGCCCATGCATCCCGGTGAGGTTCTGCGAGAGGAGTTCCTGGTTCCGCTGAAAATGTCGGCGGGCGCTCTTGCCAAGGCCTGCGGCTTGCCTCGCACACGGATTGAGCGGATCGCAAGCGAACTGACCGGCATTACCGCCGATACTGCGCTTCGGCTCGCCAAGGCAGTCGGCACGACGCCACAGCTTTGGCTCAATCTGCAGAACGACTATGACGTTCAGATCGCAAAGCGCGATCTCGGGAAGATGCTCGATCGCATCGAGACCATAAACAAGCCGAAGGCGGCCTAACCGGCGGCGCACGTCGCGCGCGCGTGCTTAGCGAAAACCGTCCGCGAGCACGTAGGGCGCAATTGCCAACGGGTCGCGCGAATGCGCGCCCGATGACAGGCTCCGCGTATTGCGCCGGAATACGCCAAGCTATTCCACCCTGCCAGCTTCTGCGCGAGGCCTGTAAATCGGGCCAATTCTGTGCTAGATATAAGCAATGGACAGGCAAGAGATTCTCGACCGTCTTCGGCAAAACGAACACGCGCTGCGTGAACGTGGCGTAACCCATGCCGCCTTGTTCGGTTCAAGGCTGCGCGGCGACAATCGTCCCGACAGCGATATCGATCTCTTGATCGATATCGATCCCGAGGCCGTTCAGGACATCTACGCCTATGTCGGGCTCAAGAACTATATTGCCGAACTCTTTAGCGACCCGGTCGATGTGGTCACACGCGAAGCGCTGAAACCTTATGTCCGCCCGTCAGCGGAGACGGATGCGGTATATGCCTTCTAAGTCCTCCGATCCGCAACGCTCGCTAAACGATATCCTGCACAACATTCATCTCGCCCGTCGCTTCACCGAGGGGGTCACTTACGATGCCTTTCGCGGTGACGATCTGCGATTCTATGCGGTGACGCGCTGTCTCGACATCATCTCGGAAGCCTCGCGCCGCCTGCCCGCGGACTTGAAAGCGCGGCATCCAGAAATTCCCTGGACTGATATGGCTGGCGCCGGCAACGTCTATCGCCACGAATATGAGGACGTGCAACAGCGCCTGGTCTGGGGGACGCTGCAGAATCGCTTTCCAGCCCTGCTCGCGGCCATCGAGCAGGAGCTTGGTTGATTCGTCCGCGTTACCGTCCGCGAGAGCGGCCAAAACATCAGCGCGTAGGGCGGATTGAGCCGAAGGCGTAATCCGCCAACTCGGCAGCCTTAGCGGCGGATTACGCTATCGCTAATCCGCCCTACGCTCTGGTTCCTATGGGCCAACCGCCCTACCCCGCCCAAAACCCCGGCAGTGTCGGCTCCAGCCGTCCGCCTATTCGTACCGGCGCGATCCGCAGCGCCAGACCGGTTGAATCGTCGGTCTCGACCGCAACACCGCTCAGCGTCGCGACGCCACCGGCCGGCTCAAAACGGCCTGAGGGAATGCCTGACGTGAAGCGCCGCAGCGGCTCATCCTTCTGCATGCCGATGATCGAATCATAATCGCCGGTCATGCCGGCGTCGGTCATGTAGGCGGTGCCGCCGGAGAGAATCTGGTGGTCTGATGTCGGCACATGGGTGTGGGTGCCGACGACGAGACTGGCGCGGCCGTCGCAGAAAAACCCGATGCCCTGCTTTTCGCTGGAGGCCTCGCAATGGAAATCGACCACGATGGCATCAGTCGCCGTGCGCAGCGGGCAGGCTTCGAGTTCGCGGTTGATGACGGCGAACGGATCGTCGAACGGCGTCATGAAGACGCGGCCGATGGCATTGATGACCAGCGCGCGCTTGCCGTTTTTGGTGTCGACCAGCGCAGACCCACGGCCGGGCGTACCTGCCGGAAAATTCGCCGGACGAATGAGCCGCGGCGCGCGCTCGATGAACACCAGCGCCTCGCGCTGGTCCCACGCATGATTGCCGAGCGTCACGGCATCGGCGCCGGCGTCGATCAATTCCTGGTAGATCGCCTCCGTGATGCCGAAGCCGCCCGCGGCGTTCTCGCCATTGACGATGACGAGATCGAGCGCCCAGTCGCGGATCATGCCGGGCAAATGGTCTGCAATGGCGGTGCGGCCGGACCGGCCGACGACGTCACCGACGAAAAGAATACGCAACTTATGAACTCCGGAAATCGAGCACCTCGGCTTCCGTTAGCACATAATCCAGCGCCACGTCGTGCGCCAGCGCCGGCACAGCCTTGACTTGCTGCCCCGCGAAGGCGAGGCCGATGGCCGTGATGGCTCTGGATTTGCGCATTTGCGCCAACGTGCGGTCGTAATGCCCGGCGCC
>JBGQCE010000572.1:0-2763 GCA_041495185.1 Bradyrhizobium sp. | reverse complement strand
GGATCGCTCGCGGTCGATCGCTGGCAGGGCACCGAGCGCGTACAGCTAAGGGTGCTCGACGTTGCCGTGCCGGATCAGGGGCCGGCGGTTATCAGATAAAACTTCAACAATTGGCAGGGAGCGGAAATGACGGGGCAGGTTCAAGGGAAGGTCGCACTGGTTACCGGCGGTGCATCCGGCATAGGTGCTGCGGTTGCGGAGTTACTTGCGCGCGAAGGCGCCTCGGTTGCGGTAACCGATATCGACGACCTCAGGGGCCCGGAGGTTGTCGCCGGTATCAAAAAAGCCGGTCATGCGGCGATGTTCCTTCATCAGGACGTGACCAGCGAGGCGCGCTGGGTGGAAGTGGTGGCCGAAACAGTGAAGCGCTTTGGCCGGCTCGACATCCTGGTTTCAAATGCCGGCATCGGAATAGCTGTGCCGTCGATCGTCGATATGTCGCTGGAAGACTGGCGAAGGCAGACCGCGATCAACCTCGACGGCGTATTCCTTTCCGTAAAACATTGCTTGCCCGCCATGCGCCGGACCGGCGGCGGCTCGATCATCATGATGTCGTCGCTTGCGGGCCTGCGCGGAGCGCCCGGTCTTTCCGGTTATTGCGCGACCAAGGGCGGCGTTCGGCTGTTTGCCAAGGCGATCGCAATGGAGTGCGCGTCCGTAGGCGACGGCATCCGGGTCAACTCGGTCCATCCGGGCATCATCGACACGCCGATATGGGGCAAGATTCCAACGGAAGCCACCGGGCGCGGACAGAACGCACCGATCGATCCCGAGGAGCGCGCAAAACTGGCAACGCCACTTGGCCGCGCCGGCCAGGCTTTCGAAATCGCCAGCGGCGTGCTGTATCTGGCGTCCGATGCATCGAGCTACGTGACCGGAACGGAGCTGGTCATTGACGGCGGCATGAACGCGGGCGGCGCCGTTCGCAGGGCGTAGAGGCCGCATGGCACTTACAGCAATGACCGCGGCCTAACCACCCTGTCTCAACCGCGCCAATACCTTCAGTCCGCCGTAACCGTCCGCGGGCAACAGCCCCGCCTTGGCCTGAAAATCCTTCACCGCCTTCATGGTGTCGTTGCCGACGCGGCCGTCGGTGCCGCCGGTGTCGAAGCCGGCTTTTGTCAACCGGGTCTGCATTTCCTGCACCTCGGCAAGCGTCAGCGCGCGTTCGGAGCCGGGGAACGGCTGGATAAAGGGCGGTGCGCCCAGAATGCGGTCGCCGAGATGGCAAATCGCGAGCGCATAGTTCATCGAAGGGTTGTAGCTGCGCACCGCGTAGAAGTTCGGACCGAGCAGGAAGGCTGGTCCGCCGTGTACCGGCACCCACATCTGCGCAGTGGCGTTCGGCTGCGGGAACGGCCGGCCGTCGGCGCGCGTTACGCCGGCGCTGGCCCATGCCGCGTAGCTGCGGCTGCCGCTGGAGGCAGCGCCGGGCGAACGCACCTCATAGCCCCAATGTTCGCCGCGATGATATTTGCCTCTGGTGACCAGAAAGCGCGCGCTGGAACCCAAGGCATCGTCGGGTTTGCCGAACGGCGACACCCGGCCGTCCCGGTCGTAGTCCATCCCGACATTAAGCCAGACTTCCGGCATCCACTGGGTATGGCCCATCGCGCCGGCCCACGATCCCCGCATTTCCTCAGGACTGTTCCAGCCGCGATCGACGATTCTGAGCGCATTGATCAGTTCGGTTTCCCAATAGGCGCGGCGGCGCGGCTCGTTCCAGGCCAGCGCTGCGAGCGAGGGAAACACGGGGCGCATATGGTTCTGCTGCACCAGGGGATCGCCGAATGCGGATTCGACGCCCCACAGCGCCAGCAGCGTGCCGCGCTCGACGCCGAAATCCTGCTCGATCCGTGCAAACAGCGCCTCGTTCTTTCGCAAGGCTTCCTTGCCGGCGATGATGCGCCAGTCCGAGACGCGGCGATTGATGTATTGCCAGATCTGCTCGTTGAATTCCGGCTGCCGCTGCATCTGCCTGAACACGGACATGTCAGGCTCGATGCGGCCCATCACGCGGGTCCAGGTCGCCTCCGAGATGCCTTTTGCGAGCGCACGCGCGCGAAAGACGTCGCGCCACTGATCGAAGCCCGGCGGGGCTGCGGCCAGCGCCGCAAAGGGATGTGCGAGCAGGGCACTGGCCGCGAGGCCCGATCGCAGCAGGGTCCGGCGTGTCGGTGTCTTCAGAGAATCAGGCTGTTTCATCGGGGCAGTCTAGCGGCGAGGAGAGGGGCGCGGCAAAACGTGACGCCGCGGGAACTAGACAGATGCGATCGGGAGCTGACGCGGTGTTGGCCCGGATCCTGCTTTGACAGGGTGTTCCTAACCTGATCCATTTCCAGTCACTCCAGGCTTCTGCGACGGCAGGGGCATCGAGAGGTGAATTGAGCAGTCAGCAGCAGCGAGGAGCCGAGCCAATGAAAGAGCGGGAACTTCGAGACCTGATTGCAGATGTCAAGACGGGCCGTTTATCGCGGCGGGCTTTTGTCCAGCGGATGATCGCCGTCGGCCTGACGGCGCCGATGGCCGGCATGATGCTCGTCCAATCCGGGGTACCGATGGAAGCGGCCGAGATCCCCTACAAGCCGACCAAGGCCGGTGGCGGCGGGCTTCTAAAGATTTTGTATTGGCAGGCGGCGACCCTGCTCAACCCGCATTTCGCCGTCGGCACCAAGGACCAGGACGGCAGCCGCATCTTTTACGAGCCGCTGGCCGGATGGGACGGCGATGGCAATCTGGTTCCGGTGCTCGCCGCCGAGATTC
>JBGQCE010000571.1:0-2781 GCA_041495185.1 Bradyrhizobium sp. | reverse complement strand
GAGGACATCACCGCGCAGCCGATCCGCACCGATAAAGGTCACGCCGACAGCATCGAGCGCCCGGGGCTCGGCATCGACGTCGACGAGGATCGCGTGCGCCGGCACCGCGTGCAGATCGCCACGCGGAACGTGGCCTGAGCGAGCGCCCGGCGAATACGGCCACCATGTCGCCTGCCCGCAGGAAGCCTGGGGCAACCACTGTTGCGCTAGAGGCGGTAACGGCTGCGCTTGAGCAAAGCTGGCGGCGGGAATAGTTTTAGCCGTAGCGCTGGCTGAGGGAGAGGAACTGCAAACTAACCTTCTCTGAAATGCGCCCTCAATTTCACGGTATTGGGTGTCCTTTCCGAAAATCATATCCGGGCGTATTTGTGATGCAGCCCAGCCAAGATCGGAACGGCGACAATGACGCCAGATCATTGGACTGCTCGATGAAAGGGCACATCTTTCTGTAATGCCAAGTGCGTTCGCGCTTGATTGTAATACGCCGCATAGGCGGAAAGAATTTGCCGTAGGTGTGCCTCGCCGAAGGTCAGCACTTGGTCCAGGCACTCGCGACGCAATGTGCCGATCAGACGTTCGCATAGCCATTTTGCCACGGCGATTGAGGAGAGATCGGCCGGTCGCGGATACCCATCGCCCTCACCCGGGATGTGAAGACATGTCCGTAGGCACGATCGTTGTCGCGCAAAAGGTAGGCCGGCGCTGAGGCCCAGGGAAACGCCTCGGTGATCTGCCGGGCCAGCCATTCAGCGGTTGGATGCCGTGTCACCTCGAACCACAACAGCTGTCTCCTGCCGTGGCCCAGAACCAGGAACGCAAACAGGCGATCAAAGGTCAGCGTCGGGACCACGCACAGATCGATGGCCGCGATTGCATCCGCGTGGTTGCGTAGAAAGGTCTTCCAGGACAGCGACGGCGGGTTCTGACCACGAACCATGTATTTCGAGACCGTCGACTGGGCCACCTCGAACCCGAGCATCAGGAGTTCGCCATGGATCCGGGATCCGCCCCACAGTGGGTTTTCCCTGCTCATCCGTTGGATCAGATCACGCAGGTCGCGATCGATCCTCGGCCGCCCTACTCTGTTTCGCGATTTCCAGCGCCAGAACACTTTAAAGCCAGCGCGATGCCACCGCAGGATAGTCTCCGGCTGAACCACCTGGGCCATGCCGAGCAGGCTTGGCCAGATCCGGGTCATCCATATGAGCAGCGCGCGCTCACTGCCACGCAATCGAAGACGAGGTGGCGCCCGCCGCAAAGCGATGGCGAGCTGATGGCGGAGAAACAAATTCTCGGCTTCAAGCCGCCACCGCGACTTGAACAGGTCGGCTACAAACATTCCGAGCGCGTATAGGATCGCAAACATCCATCCGAATGATGCGATGATTCTGCCTCACGACGCGAATCTACGCCGGATGGCATTTTCGGAAAGGACACTGATTTCAATAATCGGCGTTAGTTCCTGCCCGTCCTAGAGTATCGCGTTATTGCCCGAACTGCAGATCAGAGTCAGATGCGGCACCAACCCCGAATAAGCTGTGAGTATATTTCGGTCGCTCTTTCAATGCGCGATACGAGGCAATATTCGTCCGTCTGGTGGGCAAGTGCCAACTCGCCAGGTCCAATAATCACGGTAGGCGGCGATCCGAGCGCCGGTGTCAGCGCGGAAGCATCCGTGAAATAAGGTGCTGCTCCGAGACCATTATCAACACCCTCGACGTCCCGTGCGACTTGGAACACTTCGCCGATCCAAGGGTGATACGGATCGGTCCAGATACTTTTGGCATCCAGCTGCGTTTTCAACGTGACTTCACGTCCAAGATAGCTTGTCAGCTGCTCGCGGATTTGCGCGTGGCTTTGTGCCGGTATGGTGCGGATGTCGATGCCAATCAAAGCGCCGTCCGGAACCGAGTTGATATTGAGCCCGCCTTGTATCGTGCCGACATTGAGCGTCGGGGCGCCGAGCACATCGTGGGGCGCCACATTGAAGTCGAACTCCTGCAGCGCTGCGACGGCGCGCACCGCTTTATAGATGGCGTTGACCCCTTTCTCCGGCATCGAGCCGTGAGCCGTCACGCCTTTCGTTTCTGCCTCTAACCAGAGGGCCCCCTTGTGGCCGACGAGTGGCTTGTTGCCGGTCGGCTCCGCCACGACCAGTGCGCCGATATGGCCGAGCTTGCCGTTGGCGTTGACGAGCGCCTCGGCGCCGGTACAGCCGGTTTCCTCACCGGCGGTGATCACGAGCAGGACACCCGGCGTTTTGGCGAGCCGATCGGCAAGCGCAATGCAAGCTGTGACGAAAGCCGCCACGCCGCTTTTCATGTCGGAGGAGCCGCGCCCGTAAAGCTTACCATCCGCGATGTTGGCTGCGAACGGATCAACCGACCAAGGCTGCGCACCGAGCGGTACGGTATCGATATGGCCGGTGAACCCGAGCGGCAGCTTGCCCGACGTGCCGCCCAGACGCGCAAGGATCTGCGCCCGTCCCTCGCCGAATGGAACGAGATCGACCGCAAAACCGGCACCCTCCAACAAGTCCGCCAGCCGTTCCGCGCAAGGCCGTTCGGAACCCGGCGGGTTGATGGTGTTGAAGCGGACCAGTTCCTGCGTCAGTTCAATCGATGATAGCATGGGCTACCCAAAATAAGCATCACGCACCTCGCTGCGGCCTGCAAGCTCCGACGGCGTGCCGCTCGTTGCCACACGGCCTTTCGATATGACGAATCCGAAGTGCGAGATGGCAAGCGTCTGATGCACGTTTTGCTCGACCAGCAGCACGGT
>JBGQCE010000570.1:0-2783 GCA_041495185.1 Bradyrhizobium sp. | reverse complement strand
GCATTTGTGTTGCGGCATCGTCAAACAAATTGGTGTATGTTGAAGGCAGGTTCAGATCGCAAGGAGGTCACGATGTCAGCAATTGCTGAAGTCCTGTCGACCGAGACGCGTCATTCCGACCCGCGCGGATGCGATTTGCCGACCTGTCCGGTTTGCGCAGATTCAATGGTGGCTGCGGAAGCCTCCGCCTACGTTTCCGCCAACGTCATCAGCTATCTCTGGACCTGCGATACCTGCGGTTACGGTTTCGTGACCAAGCATTCGCTGCGGCGGTTTGCCTGTAACTAGGTTTTGCTGGCCTGTTTAGCGCGGCGGAATATCGCCCTTTGCCCAGTCGGCGCGCGTGCGTTCGCGAAAGCTTGCGAAAGTTCCCTGTGAGATCGCATCCCTGATGTCATGCATCAGGCGCTGATAATACGCGATATTGATTTCTGACAGCAGCATCGCCCCCAGCGTCTCGCCCGACCTCACGAGATGATGCAAATAGGCGCGCGAATAATTGCGCGCCGACGGCCACGCGCTTTCCTCGTCGAGCGGCCGCGGATCGTCGGCGTGGCGAGCGTTGCGCAGATTGATCTGGCCGAACCGCGTGAACGCCATCCCGTGACGGCCGTTGCGGGTCGGCATCACGCAATCGAACATGTCGATGCCGCGCGCGACCGCCTCCAGCATGTCTTCGGGCGTGCCGACGCCCATCAGATAGCGCGGACGCCCCTCCGGCAGCATCGGCGCGACTTCCTCGATCATGGCGAGCATCACCGATTGCGGTTCGCCGACCGCGAGGCCTCCGATCGCGTAGCCATCAAAGCCGATCTCGACCAGCCCGCCTGCGCTGGCATGGCGCAGCCCGGGCACGTCGCCGCCCTGAACGATGCCGAACAGCATGTAGCCGGGGGCTGCGGTTTCGAACGCGCGCTTGCTGCGCTCCGCCCAGCGCAGGGAGAGCTGCATCGCGCGCTCGATATCGCCGCGCTCCGCCGGCAGCCGCACGCACTCGTCCATCTGCATGGCGATATCGGAGCCGAGCAGCCGCTGCACCTCGATCGAACGTTCCGGCGACAGTTCGACCATGGCGCCGTCGATATGCGAGCGAAAGGTGACCGCGCTTTCGGTCACCTTGCGCAACTCCGAAAGCGACATCACCTGGAAGCCGCCGGAGTCGGTCAGCATCGGGCCCTGCCAGCCGGTGAATTTCTGCAGGCCGCCCAGCGCCGCGATCCGCTCGGCGCCCGGCCGCAGCATCAAATGATAGGTATTGCCGAGCACGATATCGGCGCCGGCATCGCGCACCTCGCGCCAATGCATGCCCTTCATCGCCCCCGCCGTGCCGACCGGCATGAAGGCCGGCGTGCGCACCGCGCCATGCGGCGTCGTCAGCCGGCCGGTACGCGCTTGCCCGTCACGGCCGAGTAGCTCGAAATGATTGGCTGGTGTCATCCGGTGGACTTATCACGAAACAGCAGGCAGGCATCGCCATAGGAATAGAACCGATAGCCGCCCTCGATCGCGTGGGCATAGGCCCGTTTCATGGTATCGAGGCCGCTGAACGCCGATACCAGCATGAACAGCGTCGAACGCGGCAGGTGAAAATTGGTCAGGAGGATATCGACCGCGCGAAAGCGATAGCCCGGCGTGATGAAGATCGCGGTCTCGCCAGTGAACGGCTGGATCGTGCCGTCTTCGGCGGCAGCACTTTCCAACAGCCGCAGCGAGGTGGTGCCGACCGCGACGATTCGGCCACCCCTCGCCCTTGCCGCATTCAGCGCACGCGCGGTCTCCGGGGAGATGCTGCCCCATTCCGAATGCATCCGGTGCCCGGCCGTGTCGTCGACCTTGACCGGCAGGAAAGTCCCTGCCCCGACATGCAGCGTTACCCGTTCAATCCCGATGCCACGTTCGCGCAGTGCCGTTTCCAGCGCCGGCGTAAAATGCAATCCAGCCGTGGGGGCTGCCACCGCACCCTCGCTGGATGCGAACATGGTCTGGTAGTCGGCGGCGTCGCGCTCGTCGGGCGCGCGCTTCGAGGCGATGTAAGGCGGCAGCGGCGGCGATCCGAGATCGGCGATGGCCTGATCGAGCGCCGGCCCGTGAAATGAAAAGGAAAGCGTGACCTCGCCGTCGTCGCCCTTGGCCTCGACTTGCGCATCGAGATGGCCGAGCAGGCAAACCTTGCCCTCATTGCCAAAACGCACGACATTGCCCGGCGACAGCTTCTTTGCAGGCTTGACGAGTGCCTGCCAGCGCGAGCCGTCGATCCGTTTGATCAGCGTCGCCTCGATCTTCGGTTCGGTGGGCTGCCCGATGCGGCGGCCGCTAAGCTGGGCCGCAATCACCTTGGTATCGTTCACGACAAGCTGATCGCCCGGCTCAAGCCAAAGCGGAAGATCGGCGACACTGCGGTCGCGCAACACGCCGTCGGGCTGCACGATCAGCATCCGCGCCGAATCGCGCGGGCTCGCCGGGCGCAGCGCGATGCTGGCGGCTGGAAGTTCGAAGTCGAAGAGGTCGGTGCGCATGGCGCCGCTCCTGCGGCGCACCTCATCCTGAGGAGCGGCGCTTTCGCCGCGTCTCGAAGGATGAGATGGAACGCCTGGGTTTCATGGTTCGAGACGCGTGCGGAGTTTATCATCGGGCCGCGCTTCGCGCGGACCCGTTGGCACGCTCCTCACCATGAGGGGACCAAATTCAAGCCGCGTCCAACGCCATCCGGGCCTTGACGATCTTGTCCGGGTTCTGCACCGGCTCGCCGCGCTTGATCTTGTCGACGTTCTCCATGCCCGAGG
>JBGQCE010000569.1:0-2784 GCA_041495185.1 Bradyrhizobium sp. | reverse complement strand
TCACCGGAGCGCCGAGCCGCGGATTGCCGCTGACGGCGGGAAGCTTGGCGGGATCGAGGCCGGCAAGCTTGGCCAGCGAGGCCGGCGAATAGGCCTCGCCATTGAGGTCCTTCACATGCGCGGAGAGATCGCGCAATTGACCCGATTTGTCGATCAGGCCGGGCTTTTCCTGGCCAATTGCCCCATAACGAACAAGCTTCATTTCTCATCACTCCCTAGGGTGGTTTTGTTGCTTGGATGCTTCATGGAACAGGGCGCGGGGAAATTCAACTGCTGACTGCGCGACGCAGACCCCTTCATCCTAAGGAGCGGCCTCTTTGGCCGCGTCTCGAAGGATGGGGGATTTGTGCCCTGATGGTTCGAGACGCGCGAAGACGCGCTTCTCATCATGAGGGAGCGCCGCTCGCGCCCTGGACGATGAATTTGAAGGCATTGCCGTCGCGTCTGATGCGTGCGGCGCTGAAATGTCCGCCGATCACCAGGGTCGGCGTATCGGCAAAGCGCGAGAACAATTCGTGCCGCGTTGCGGCAGACTGAACGGGATCGGAATCGGCTGTCGATGACCAGTCGAGATGGGCCATCTGGCAGGGATGATGGGCAACATCGCCGGTGAGCAGGCCCTGTTCGCCATCCGATTGGATGAGAATGCTCATATGGCCCGGACTATGGCCGGGCGTTGGAATCAGGGTGATCTCGTCGCAGAGTCTGGCATCGCTGGCGACGAGGTCGGCCTTGCCGGCTTCCGCAATCGGCTTCACCGAGTCGTTGAAAACAGCCGCCTTGTCGGGCTCGTCGCTGTGGTCGCGCCAGTGCTCATATTCGCCTCTGCCGAACACGTAGCGCGCATTGGCGAAGGTCGGCACCCATTTGCCGCCTGCAAGCTTCGTGTTCCAGCCGACGTGATCGACATGCAGATGGGTGCAGAGCACGGTATCGATGCTGTCAGGCGGAAAGCCCGCTGCCGTCAGGGTTTCGAGGAACGGACCCTTCCGGTTATTCCAGGTCGGGACGTTGCGGCCTTCCTTGTCATTGCCGAGCCCGGTATCGACCACGATCCGGCGTGAGGGCGTCTCCACCACCAGCGAGTGGATCGACATTTTGAGGCGGCCTTCTTCGGTGGCGAAATCGGGAATGAGCCAGGGCAATTTCCGGATTTCTTCGTTGGTCGCCAGAGGTAAGATAAATCGCGTGCTGCCGACCGTCTCCAGTTCGACGATCTTCGTGATTTTGACCTTGCCCACTTTCCAATACATCCGGCGTTCCCTGTCTTGGTTTCCTGGATGCGAAAGCTGCTGACTTCCGCAGCTTTGCGCAATCGATCATCTCGTCTATCGCGCGCAGTCGACAATGACGGTGCCGAGCTTGTCGCCCTTTTCCACCGCGAGATGAGCCTGCGCGGTCTCCGACAGCGGAAACTGCGCGGCGATGTTGTGGATGCGCCTGCCGGCGGCGAGCCATTTCGAAATATCGGCCTGCGCCGCTGCAAGCAGCGCCGGCGGCAGCGCGAATAGCACCAGCGTGCGCAACGCGATGCATCTCTCCATCAGCTCGCGCATCGGAACAACGGGATTACGATTGCCGTTGCTGGCGTAGACCGCGATGGTCGAATTCATTGCCATCAATTTCAAAGTCGTCGCGATGTTGCCGCCGAAGTCGACATCGACGACGCGATTGACGCCGCGCCGATCGGTAAAGGCGAGCGTTCTGGCGACGACGTCCTCGGTCTTGTAGTCGATGACGAGATCGGCGCCGGCGAGGCGCGCCCGCTCTGCCTTCTGCGGCGAGCTGACGGTCGCGATCACGCGCGCGCCGCCGCCTTTCGCGAGCTGCACGGCATAATGACCGACCGCGCCCGCGCCGCCGGTGACGAGAATGGTCTGGCCCGCGATCGGTCCATCGCTGAACAGGCAGCACCACGCGGTCATGCAGGGGATGCCAAGTGTCGCGCCGGCCGCAAAGGAAACATCGTCCGGCAACGGCGTCACCAGGTTTTCGGCGAGCGTTATATATTCCGCCGCGGTGCCGAAAGCGCGGCCGTTTCGCTGGCCGTTAAAGAGCCAGACCCGCTCGCCGATCCGAAAGCGCGTGACGCCGTCGCCGACCTGATCGACGATACCCGCGCCATCGCTGTTCGGTATCACGAGGGGAAACTCCATCGCGCGATAGCTGCCGGCGCGACGGCCAACATCAGCGGGATTGACGCCGGAGGCGTGCAGCCGGACGCGGACCTGGCCCGGACCGGCCACCGGCGTCGGTATGTCGCCGAAGGTCAGGACGTCTGGCGCAGCGCCGGTTCCCTCGTACCAGACAGCCTTCACAGCGTGCCCGGAAATGCGCCGCCATCGAGCAGGATGTTCTGTCCGGTGATGAAGCCCGCCTTTGCGCCGCAGAGAAACGCGCAAGCCAGCCCGAATTCCTCGGGGTCGCCGAAGCGTCCGGCCGGATTGAGCTTTGCTCGTTCCGCCAGCAACTGGTCGACCGTAATACCGCGCTTTTCCGCTTCCGCCTTCGCGACCGGGCCGCGCAGGCGGTCGGTGTCGAAGGGGCCCGGCAGCAGGCCGTTGATGGTGACGTTATTGATCACGGTCTTGCGTGCGATCCCTGCGACAAAGCCGGTCAGGCCGGTGCGCGCGCCGTTGGACAAACCGAGCACCTCGATCGGCGCCTTCACCGCGGCCGAGGTGATGTTGACGATTCGGCCGAATTTTCGGGCCATCATGCCGTCCACCGTCGCCTTGATCAGCTCGATCGGCGTCAGCATGTTGGCGTCGAGCGCCTTGATCC
>JBGQCE010000568.1:0-2786 GCA_041495185.1 Bradyrhizobium sp. | reverse complement strand
CTCCCGAGATTCCCATAAGCGATACCGCGGCTCCGCAACAGGCAGCGGCGGCATCGACGCTTGCCCCGTCGTTGCCGCCTGACATCAACGCGCAGGAAATACTCCTGCCGCAGGCGCGCGTGCCGGTCGCCGAAGACCCGCTGGAAGCGTTTAACGTCGCCCGAATCGTGCTCTCGGCAACGCCGGTGAATGCCGGGCCTCGCGCGGCGGCGTCGGTGGCTGCGCTAAATCTGCTGCAGGAAATTCCGAGGGCTGCCGGTAACGCACCGGTGGCGACATCGGTTACGCTCAACGGTGTACGCAACGACGACGTCACCGTCCATACCAACACGCCGCCTCCGCCATTTCGCGGAGCGCTGCCTTCGGCGCAGCCGGTTGCCGCGCCCTCGATCGCATCTCCCGCGCCGCTCGCAACGACGGCACATCACCTGCTCGGCGATACCGATGCCGCCATTGCGCGCCAGACATTGTTGCAGGTGGCCTCATTGCCGGATCGGGTCGACACCTCGGGCGTGCGATTCGACCCCACGGCGCCGCGATGGAATTTCGAAATCCCGTTTGCGATGCCGCAGGGAACGGCGATGGCGCAATTCGAGATTTCGCGCGACGGCGGCGGCAACGAGGTCGAAGCGGCGAAACGGGTCTGGCGGGCGCGGTTCTCGCTCGACGTCGAACCCGCCGGTCCCGTTCATGCGCTGGTATCGCTGAGCGGAGACCGGACATCGGTGCGGATGTGGGCGGAGCGGCCCGCGACCGCGGCGCAATTGCGGGCAGGCGCCGCGCAATTGAGCCAGGCGCTCAGCAAGGCCGAGCTTCGGCCCGGCGACATCGTGATCCGGACCGGCGTGCCGTCACAGTCTGCGCCGGCGCGCGCCGGGCACTTCGTGGATCGCGCGTTATGAGCGTGGAGACAAGGAGCCAGCTTGCGGTCGCGCTGCACTACGACACGACAGGTGCGCCGCGGGTCGTCGCCAAGGGCAGGGGAACCATCGGCGAGAAGATCATCGAAGTCGCCAAGGCCCACGACATCCCGATCGAGGAGAACGAAGTGCTGGCCGGGGCGCTGTCGAATGTCGAACTCGGCGATGAGATTCCGGCCGAGCTTTACAAGGCGGTCGCGGAAGTGCTGATCTTTGTGCTGCGGCTTTCGGGGCGAATTCGCTAGACCAAATCCGTCATCCTGAGGTGCGAGCATAGCGAGCCTCGAAGGATGAGCCGCCCGGGCCGTCGTCCTTCGAGACGGCCGCGTTGCGGCCTCCTCAGGATGACGGAATTGGCATAGGTGTCGTTGCGCTCTAATGTTCTGCTCGTGCCTGATTTGCGATTGTCATTGTTTTACCACGATGTCATCCGCATCGTCGCCGCCGTCCCTTACCCGCATCGGATGCCGCGCCGTGATCAATCGCCGCCATACGCTCGGTCTCCTTGCTGCCGCTGGTATTTTGCCCTCGCGCGGCTTTGCCAATGTCGCGCCCCAGCGCAGCGAGATTCGCGAAGGTTTGGCGAAGCATTTTACCGACGACGGCACCGTCGGCACCTTCGTCGGCTACAAGACCGACGACTACCTCATTATCGCCAGCGACCAGGATCGTTCCGGGCAGGCGGAGCTGCCGGCCTCGACCTTCAAGATTCCGAATTCGGTGATCGCACTGGAAACCGGCGTGGTCGGCGATCCCGACAAGGATGTTTTCAAGTGGGACGGCGTCGTCAGAAGCATCGAGGCCTGGAATCGCGACCATACAATGCGCACGGCGATCGCCGCGTCCGCGGTGCCGGTCTATCAGGAGATCGCCCGGCGCATCGGCGCGGAGCGGATGCAGAAATATGTCGATCTCCTTGAATACGGTAACCGCGACATCGGCGGCGGCATCGACCAGTTCTGGCTGACCGGGAGTTTGCGGATCGACCCGATTGAGCAGATCGATTTCATCGACCGGTTGCGGCGCGGTGCGCTGCGGGTCTCCAAACGCAGCCAGGAACTGGTGCGCGATATTCTCCCCGTGACGAAGTCAGGCGATTCGATCATCCGCGCCAAAACCGGCGTCGTGAGTGCTCAAGCCGGCAAGCCGTCGCTGGGCTGGCTGGTGGGTTGGGCGGAGAAGGGCAGCGCGCAGACGGTGTTTGCGCTCAACCTCGATGTGCGCGAGCCGCGCCATGTCGCCGATCGCATGAAGCTGGCGCAAGCGTGCCTCACCGATATCGGCGCGATCTGATCCGCTGATAGCTGCTATTCGGCGGCGCGGGCTGGTGCGGCAGAGGCCGGTGGATTAGCTTCTCCGGGCCTAAAAGAAACGCCCGGAGGAAATCATGACGCCGCCTGCGACCGGCAAGCAACCGCGCTTTCCGCAACTGACCATGGACCAGCTCGACGAGAAGCAGAAGCCGCTCGGCGAGCAGATCATGAAGGTCTCGAGCGTCGGCCTCGGCGGGCCGTATAACCCGATGATACGCAGCCCGGTGCTCGGCCAGCGATTGTACGACCTGTTTTATTACCTGCGCTGGCAAACCTCGGTGCCGACCAGGCTCAACGAATTTGCGATTCTCATCATCGGGCGGCAATGGTGCTCGCAGGTCGAATGGTTTGCGCATGCGCCGATAGCGGCGAAGGCGGGTCTGTCGCCTGACATCATCGCTGAACTGAAAGCCGGCAAGCGGCCCTCCAAAATGGCCGAGGATGAGGCCCTGGTGTACGATTTCGTCACCGAGCTCACCACCACGCAGAAGGTTTCGGACGAAACCTTTGCGCGGGCGAAGAAGGTGTTCAACGATCAGCAGATCGTGGATTT
>JBGQCE010000567.1:0-2822 GCA_041495185.1 Bradyrhizobium sp. | reverse complement strand
GTCCATGGCGTGATGCACCGCGTCGCGCGGGATCTGCAGCGCGCCGCCGAGCGCCGCCAGAAATACCCCGAGCGCGAACACGCTGGTGAACAGCCATTTTTGATTGACGCCAAGTGCTGCCACCATGTCGCGATCCTGCGTCGCCGCACGAACCAGAACGCCCCAGCGCGTTCGCCGGAACATCAGCCAAAGCGCTCCGAGCACGACCGGACCGAGGGTGATCAGGAACAGATCGTAGGTCGGAATGTTCTGGCCGAAAAAATCAACCGCGCCCTTGAATCCCGGTGCACGGCGGCCCAAGAAGTCGCTCGGCCCCCAGATCAGCACCACCAGATCCTCGACCATCAGGGTGAGGCCGAACGTCGCCAGCAGCTGAAACAATTCCGGCGCGTGATAAATCCGCCGCAACAGCACCATCTCGACCAGCACGCCGACCACTGCAACGATCAATGCGGCGGCGAAAATGCCGCCCCAAAATCCGAGCGCACCGGAAAATCGCTCGGTCAGGGTAAACGCAACATAGGCGCCAACCATATAGAACGCGCCATGCGCGAAATTGACGATGCGCGTCACGCCGAAGATGATCGACAGGCCTGATGCCACGAGAAACAGCGACGCCGCGCTCGCAAGACCGGTCAGGAACTGAACGACGTAAAAGGCCATTTGCGGTCCGCAGCTAGCGCGCTTTTCAGTGCAGTGGCTTCATCCTTCGAGACGGCGCTTCGCGCCTCCTCAGGATGAGGTCTAAATCCTCGTGGTGAGGAGCGCGGCAACGCCGCGCGTCTCGAGCCATGAGGCCTTGGCGCTTCAACAGGCAGCGGGCGCTCGTGCGCCCGCAGCCTTAAGCCTCACTCTTTCGGGCGGAGCTTTGCGACTTCGGCGTCGCTTGGAAGATAGTCGGAGCCCTTGCGATAGACCGAATCCGCCATCACCCCCTTGCCGTCCTTCAGAACGGTCTTGCCGACGAACGCACCCAACGTCGACTGATGGTCGATCTTGCGGAAGGTGATTTCGCCGAACGGCGACGGCACCGACAACCCTTCCGCCGCGGCGATCAGTTTCTCCGGATCGGTGGAGTTGGCTTTCGCAAGGATGGCCGCGGCCGATTTGATGGTCTGATAGCCGACGATCGAGCCAAGCCTCGGATAATCGTTATACTTGGCCTGATAAGCCTTCAGGAAAGCATCGTGCTCCGGCATCTTGATGCCGTACCAGGGATAGCCGGTGACGATCCAGCCTTCAGGCGTTTCTTCCTTGAGCGGATCGAGATATTCCGGCTCGCCGGTGAGGAAGGAGACCACCGCACGATCCTTGAACAGGCCGCGGGTGTTGCCTTCGCGCACGAACTTCACAAGATCGGCACCGAAGGTCACGTTGAGGATCGCTTCCGGATTGGCTGACGCAAGAGCCTGCACGACGGGGCCTGCGTCGATCTTGCCTTGTGGAGGCCACTGCTCGTCAACCCACTGGATGTCGGGCCGTTTTTCCGACATCAGTTTCTTGAACACCGCAACCGCGGACTGGCCATATTCATAATTCGGCGCGATCGTCGCCCAGCGTTTGGCCGGCAGTTTTGCGGCTTCCTCCACCAGCATGGCGGCTTGCATGTAGTTGGAGGGGCGCAGCCGGAAGGTATAGCGATTGCCCTTTGCCCAGGTGATGGCGTCGGTCAGCGGCTCGGCCGCCAGGAAGAAAACCTTTTTTTGATTGGCGAAATCGCTGACGGCAAGACCGATATTGGACAGGAACGTGCCGGTCAGCATCACCACATTCTCGCTCGACACGAGTTCGTTGGCGGCGGTCTGCGCGTCAGCCGGCTTGCCGCCGTCATCCTTGGAGACGACGACCAGCTTCTTGCCGTTGATGCCGCCCGCGGCATTGACTTCCTCGACTGCGAGCTGCCAGCCCTTGCGATAGGGCTCGGTGAATGCCGGCAACAGCGAGTAGCTGTTGATTTCGCCGATCTTGATTTCGCTCTGCGCCATGGCCGAATGCGCCATGCCCGCAACCATGATCGCCAATCCCGCGCCCAGGAAATATCTGCTCTGTCGCATCCCTTACCTCCACTGTTTAAGAAATTACCGTAGACCGTCCTCACCCTTGATTTCCGCAATCGTCAGGCCGCCGACGCGCGGCAGCGGCCTGCCGCTGTCCGTGATCGCCACTGCAACCATGATTTCATTGGCGCGCGGCGCATCGTTGATCTGCACTTCCATGCCATCGAAGTGGCTTCGCACGAACGCTGCGTCCTTGTGGCCGAGCGGAATGTTCAGGATCGTTCCCGGACCACCGCGCTTCTTGGAAGACGGAATCAGCGCCGCGCCCTTGCCCAGTATCCTGCGCACCGGCGTGCCCATCTTCGGATGCAGGATCGCGGCCGCGTGTTCGAGTTCGCCATTTTCACCGACCGCCGCCGCCTTGCCGTAACTCTGCGCCTTCGCGCCTTCGATACCCAGCGCGGCGACTGCCCTTGCCGCGAGCAATTCGCCGAGCTCCTCGCCGATGGCGATCAGCGGGCTGAGATCCTCGACATATTTTCCGGCAAATGGGTTTTCGATCACGGCGACTGCGGCGGCGCGCCGGGTCGGCGGCGCGACGGTCCGTCCCATCTCCAGCAACGTTTCTTCGACGACCGTGACAATTTTGCGAATGACGGCACTCATCGTTGTCAGCCCCGTTCTTGAATTCCGATGATATTGGGATCAGGCATGCATCACGCTTTCTATTCCGGCTCCACAGACCATCGCTGCCGGCCGGAGCATCTCGATCCTGCTCATTGCCACGACAACCGTCTCGCCATGCAAACGCAACGCGGCGCTGTC
>JBGQCE010000566.1:0-2855 GCA_041495185.1 Bradyrhizobium sp. | reverse complement strand
GGGGCCGACATACTCGTCCAGCGATTCTGGCAGAAGCAGGGTTTGGGATCGGTCGTGACCGGCGATGTGGGACATGCCGGATTCTATCAAGTATTACGCCGCGCCGGAATCCCTTTAGGCAGGGTTTTCACACGGTCTGCATGAGACGTGCACCAAAACCGGAGCCTTGAAAACAAAGGGCTTTTCTGGTGCACGAATTAGGTGCAAGTTAGACCCATGAAATACGGTTATGCGCGAGTCTCGACGGACGGTTTCAGTAGGCAAAAAGTCGAGGACGGCCGCATCATAAATGGGGTTACCATGTCGGCGGGGAGCGAGGGACAGACAGGGAGCTAACCGATGGCTCAGCTGGTGACCACAGGCCTTGCAATCTTCGGCAGCATCTCCGTTTATATCTGCGGACAACTCCTGTCGAAGACCTTTTTGGATCCCTTGTATGAGCTCCGAAAGTCGATCGGCGAAGTTCGCTTTAATCTCGCCTTGCACGCGGCAACGATTCATACCCCTGCAGGACGCTCGACAGACGCATCAGATAAAGCAAAAGAAGCTCTGATGAAAAGCTGCAAGTGACTTGCTCGCCAAGTCCCATGCAATATTACTTTATGAGGAGCTCAGGTTCTTATTCCGCCTTCCTTCCCGCCAAAAAATCGAGAGAGCCGCAGTCAGATTGCGGGGGCTCTCAACGCACGTGCATGAGTCAGAGTCCAAACCGGATAACTCGGATATCATCATAAAACGTGTGAAATGTATCGAGAAACTCCTTGACCTCAAATCCCTGGAAGATATCGGTTAGGGGCTCCGCACAGACGCCTGCTTACCATAATGGACTCTTCTGCGGCACCGACGACACAGGCACGGCATTCGTTCCGCCCGTGCAATACAAAATGTCGATCATCCCGTTGTATCCCGCAAGAAGGTGACCGGCGTGACAATCGGGATGCTCCGGAAGGGATCCAGCACCAGCAGGTCTTTATCGCCTGTCAGGATGAGGTCGGCGCGACCACTCACAGCCAGTTCGAGAAACTTATCATCCGTCGGGTCACGGCATGCCACCACGTGCTCAGTGATCGATACAAGCTCCGCCGATCGCATAAGCCGCGTCAGCCAACCGCGCGTTTCAGGTCTGATCAGCGGCGCAATATAGGAACGTGCGATGACCTCGAAAAACTGCGCCTCGGTCACCACGGATTTTAGCAACATGCAGCGCTGCGAGGCTTGATGCAGTGCGAGGTAGGGTAATGATCCTTGCTTGAGCGCAGCGCTGACGAGGATGTTGGTATCGACGACGACCCTCATCTAGGCAGCAACGGCTCGACCTCGTGTTGCGCTTGCTTGATGAGCCTGTCGATATCGTCATCGGTCAGACCGGCCGCAATGACCAGTTTGCGTGACTCCCGGCGACCCGGAATCAGTTCCGGCTGGATTGTCAGCGTCACCCGTTCGTCGGGGCTAATACCCTGACGCTGGAGTTCCGTCGCAATCTCTTTGGCGGCAACCTCGATCACTATAGGCGTTGGCATAGTCATGTGTTCCTCACGGAAACCGACGGAGCCTAAGCCCCGTTTGCCACTTTTTTTACGGTCTACGGCTTCCCCGCTTGTACCGTGCCCTGAGCATAGCACCGAGTCTGGTCGCACCCAACTGAAAATTCCCTTGTGCAATATCTCATGGAACGCGCGAGAGGTGCGAAACCGCTCGCAGGGCGCGACAGCATAGGCTGAGCCATGGCGACACTTGGTGGTGCCCGAGTTCTACTCTTGTTAACAGATTTTATCGAGAGAAGCGGCATAGCCTACTGCATCCGCTCACCCTATCGAAGTAAGACGCGAATGTCGGCTTTGGGTTGATGGCTGCCGTTGGCAATCCCAAGGACAAACGTCTGCTTGTCGCCGTTGGAAACTCCAAACCGGCCGTTCCGGATTCGGCCATTAAGACCGACGATCGGGGCCGGGGCCAATAGCGATATTCGCAGATGCTGCCGCGTCACCCCGACGGACTCACACGGGGAGAACTAAGCTTTCCGCGGCGACCAGCCATAAGCCTTGGCGCAGGCGCCACCCATGAGCATGGCCCGCTCCGTGTCGCTCAGGCGGTCGGTGCCAAGAAACGGCTCGACGGCCTGCGCGTAGTTGACGACAGCGAACGCGCGCGTCCAGTCCGTGCCCCACAGACAGCGATCGAAACCCCAGGCATCGAACACGCGGGCAAGCGGCTCCCAAATGTCCGCAAAGGGATACGGCTCCCGGGACAGCGTGCAGGCGCCGCTGACCTTGATCACCGCGTTCGCGCGCCTGGCGAGTTCCAGCACCTTCGGCAGGTCGGCCCACGGCTGCGGCGGCGCGGGCGGCACGCGCGGCTGCAGGATGCCCAGATGGTCGATGATGAATCGCGTCTCGGGATGGCGGTCGATGAGCGCGGTGCCCACGTCCAGATTGTCCCAGAACAGGACGTTGACCGGTAAATCGTGACGAACGGCCGCGCGCAGGATCCGGTCGAGGCCCGGGTCGTCCGGCGCCCGCCCTCCCTCTTTCGGCAGCATGATGCGAATTCCGACCGCGCCCGGCGTCTTCTTCCAGTCAGCGATGACATCCGCCACCGCCGGATCGTCCGGGTCGACCGGCTTGACGATGGCGAACCGGTCGGGATGGGCCCGTTGCACTTCCACCGCATAGCTGGCGTCATAGCGGTACAAGCCAAAGGCGGAGATGAATATCGCGCCGTCGACGCCGACTATGTCCATCGCCGCCACCATCTCGTCACCCGTGACGTGATCGGGCCAGTTCGGCACACTGTGCCAGGGTCGCTTCGGAGTATTCGCCTCATAGGCATGGACCTGGGAATCGATAATCGTCATC
>JBGQCE010000565.1:0-2858 GCA_041495185.1 Bradyrhizobium sp. | reverse complement strand
CTGCACCGAGCCGAGCTGTAGCGCCTCGATCTCTTCCTTGTCCTTGTATAGGGAGGAGTTGGGGTAGACTTCGACCTTGACCTTGCCGTCGGTGTACTTTTCCGCGAGCTCCTTGAACTTGAGCGCGCCCTTGCCCTTCGGCGTGTCGGTGGCGACGACATGGCTGAATTTGATGACGATCGGCGCCTGGGCCATGACGGCCCCCGGGGCGATGAAGACGGCGGCCGCAATACCCGCCAGAATCAACTTGCGCATGAACTCTCCTCCTAATGAGCACGGAAACCGGTTTTTTTGGTTTTTCCGGTCTTCAGTAGTGGCAGCAAACGGTTATTCTAACAACTAGACCTAAGCCGAATTGGCAAGACCTTGCAGGCCTATTGGCGGTTGTATAGGCAGGTTTTCGGCCGGATTCCAGCGCCCGCGTTGACGCAGTTTTGGCGTTCTTCGACATCAGGCCCTGCGCTGGGCCACCATGAATAGCCGCCGAAACGGGAAAAGCGTCTGGCCCGCCGAATTCCGTGGATAGGCCTTGGCAACGCGCTCACCGTAAGCCGCCTCGAAGGCTGCCTTATCATGACCTTGGAGGGCGTCCAGATATCGCGTCAGCCAGGTGCCCTTGGTCCATTCCTTGACCGGATTCTCGCCTTCCAGCACCTGCAGGTACTCCGTCTCCCAGATATCGATGTTTTCCGACAGCGGCGCCAGCAGGCCGTGATAGAACGCCGGCTCCTGGACCGGGGGCGGGGTTACGAGATGCTCCAGCCGGCTGCGCCAGGGCCCGTTCAGGGCGGTCTCCGCGATCAGCAAATGCGAAGGTGCTCCGAAATTGCGCGGCATCTGCACCGCGAGGATACCGCCCGGCACAACCTTCGCCATCAGCGAGCGAAAAAGATCGGCATGATCGGGCAGCCAGTGCAGCGCCGCATTGGAATAGATCAGGTCAAAATCATGTGCCGGATGCCATGATGCCAAATCCTGATGCAGCCATTCGACCTCGGGCGCGGCCTTCTTTCCGGCGGCCACCATCTCGACCGAACCTTCGACGCCGACGACAACGGCGTCCGGCCATCTTTGCTTGATCAGCTTGGTAACGTTGCCGGCCCCGGCGCCGAGGTCGGCAATCCTGCGCACCGGAAAATCCGGAATACGCATCAAAAGATCGACCGCAGGCCTCAATCGATGCCCGGAAAATTTGAGATACTGCTGTGGATTCCATACCATCGACGGGGCCTTTTATTCTTCCTTGAACGGCGGCAGCAGTACTACACTTGTTCAAGCGCAGGTAGGCCAAATAACCCCCGGGCATGCGTGCACGTTGCCAACAGAAGAAAGCCTTCAAACATGGACCTCGATCTTAAGTCCAAGACCGCCGTCGTGACGGGAGCCAGCATCGGGATAGGCCGCGCTATCGCCAAGGGGCTGGCGCTTGAGGGAGTGCGTGTGGTCGCGATCGCCAGGCGGAAAGATCTGCTTGAGCAGCTTGTGCAAGATGTCAGGGCGGCCGGAGGCACCGCCGTGATCCCGGTTGTGCAAGACATCATGCAGGAGGATGCCACCAAAAAGCTGGTGGCCGCTGCGGTCGCCGAAGTGGAGCACGTCGATATATTGGTCAACAACGCAGGCGGCAGCCGGCCTTTACCGGTGGATGCGCCCGACAGCGATTGGGACGAGGCCATTGCGTTGAATTTTACCAGCTACCGAAAAATCGCTCACGCCCTGTTGCCGCAAATGATTGAGCATCGATGGGGACGCATCATCAACATCACCGGGAAGTCCGAACCGGAGGGACTTAACGCTGCGTTTGCGGCCAAGGCCGCGGTACATGCCTGGGCGAAGGGACTGTCTCGCGAAATCGGAAAGCACGGCATCACCGTCAATTGCATTCCGCCCGGCCGAATCATGAGCGAGCAAATTCGCCGCAACTATCCGGAAGATTATCGAAAGCACTTTGCCGAGGAAGAGATTCCGGTGGGCTATTGGGGCGAGCCCGAGGATCTCGCGGCGCTTGCCATATTCCTCGCCTCGCCGGTGGCGCGCTACATTACCGGTACGGTCATTCCCGTCGACGGCGGGCTTCGCCGGTATCAGTTCTAGAACGGCCTTATCGTTCGAATGTCTAAAGCGTATTCCGGTCGGGTCGAATCATGACCGCGCATCCCATGGCCTCGTGGTTCGAGACGCGCGGCGTTGCCGCGCTCCTCACCATGAGGGTTTAAGACCGTTTGTCCCGCGGGAAAACCGGTCTCCACTTTTCCGGATCATGCTCTAATCGTAAGACGATGGTCCCGTATCACGATACGCCCAGCAGCCTTCCCGTGGCAAAGAAACCGACGTCTCGACCCCGACCTGATGACGAGCTGCCGTGCCGAGTTCGAGTACCTCCAGCCGCCGGCCGAACAAATCGATGTCGTAGACGGTCTGCGTGCCCTGATAGCGGCGATCGACGACCTGTGCCGGAAATATGTTGGCGCCGTTCTGCCCACCGATACCGATGTTTTCCGGGCGTAACGCGATACGCACCTTTTCGCCAACATTAATCGCGTGCAGCAATGCCGCCTCCCCGCGCCGCCCATCGCCAAAATCGATCACGCCGAACTCGCCGCTGCGCCCGACCAAGGTGCCGGTGAGTTCGTTGGTGGCGCCGGTGAAATTGGCGACGAACAGATCGGCCGGCCGGTTATAGATCTGATCCGGCGTGCCGATCTGCAAAAGCTTGCCGTCGCGCATCACGCCGATGCGGTCGCCGAGCACGACCGCCTCGGCCTGGTCGTGGGTGACATAAAGCGCGGTCATGCCGGTCTGCTTGAGAATGACGCGGAGATCGTCGCGCAACCGCAAGCGCAATTGGGCATCGAGGT
>JBGQCE010000564.1:0-2870 GCA_041495185.1 Bradyrhizobium sp. | reverse complement strand
ATACTGATCGGCACTACTGTTAAGTGTGTTGAGTGCAAAATCGGCAGGGTTGGCAGGATCCACCCCCGGCGGCACAGCAGTCCTTGGAACGTTAAGTGTGCCAACGCCCGGCGAACCCGGCGACGAGTTGGCGTGGGCCCATGAACCGTTGACGTCCCATTTGCCGATGGTTTGCGTCGCGCTCACGAAGTAACCGTCGCGCGAGCGTTCGTCGAAGATGGCGACCGTGTTCTCTCTGCGCATGCGCTCGTAGATTGCATAGAGTTGCAAAGTGCCGATCCCGTCCATGAAACGATAGCCGGCACCGACCTTGGCCGCCCACTCGTTGGCAATACCGACGGACCCCGGCGGAACAACCAGCACGCCGCCATTGCTCAACGGTGTAACAGCTTCATCGCCGATGCGATTGGTGCCTTCGTGGAACTCGTAGGCACCGATGGCCGTAAAGGGCCCCTGGTTATATGTGAGCGAGGCGCTGTAGAGGTTGCCGTAGGAGCCGTCGTTGCAGCCTTCGGGAGGCGATGTCGCCGGGAATCCGCTGCCGCTGCCGCGAGCCGAGGTTCCAGGGCAATTGAAGTCGCCGAGCGCGAAGTTGCTGTTGTCCTTCGCGGTATTCTGTCCCGGCGACGCCATGATGGTTGCCTGGAAGCCGTACCAGACCGGAGATTCGTACCAGACCGCATGCGGCGCGCGCCAATCGAATTCCGCGCGCAGATCGCCGCCGGTGTTGCCCATGATCGAATTATAGTCGCCAAGGGTTGCGGAGAACGGATCGAACTTCGCGGTCGATTTCTTGTACGGCGTGTCGGATTTGCCGGCCTTGATGGTGCCCCAGGGCGATTCCATGCCGATGAAGCTGTCCCTCGTTCCGAATGCTGCCCGTTCTGTCGGAACGGCTGCGGCTTCGATCAGCGACTCGAATTGCGCAACCGCCGCCCAGCCCGGGAAACCATAGGCTCCAAGATCATGCCGCGCCCGTACGCCGAAATAAGTCAGATTGCTCGACACGCCGAGCTTGGTGCCCTGATCGAAAACGCCGGGATTGAAGATGTCACCCGACAAATCGACGTGGCCGTACAGCGTGACCGTTGTGTTGTCGACGAACGCATTGCCGCCCGGCGCCTTGCTGTAGATTGGAGCACCGCCGATGCTGACGACCGCGCGTTCAGGCGCAGGCGACGGCGCCACGCCGGCATGTTGAACCGGATTGCCTTTGGCCGGCGAAGCCGGCACCGTGGCCACCGCGGCCCCCGGTTTCGGTGTTGCGATATGGTTTACCTGCTCGCGGAGCTTGGCATTTTCTTTTGCGAGCTTCGCGTTGTTCCGCTCAAGAGCGTCCAGCCGCGCGACGACATCGTCAAGTGTTGCAGATCGCGCCACGCCGCTGAATGCGACCAGGCAAAGAGCAGCACAGGCTGTCCCCGAAAGAAGCTTTTTTCTCATTGTGTTCCCCCGCGCTTCGAACCCGATTCAACTTCCGGGCGTGGCAAGCCTAATGTATACCAAATGCCAAATGGAAGGCTGGGACGGCCCGTTAACCAAATATTCCCCGGCTGTCACAAAAAAGGTACATCGATACTGTTGCGGTGCAGCAATTTGTCGCAGGTGAGCGCCATTTTGTCGCAATTTGTGTGATTTCACTTGGCTTTACCCCCGCAGCCCAACGTGCAGCCGGGAATCATGTGTATCCCAACTTTCAATTTATATTTGTGTCCATGTAATTGCTTTTGCGACAAGAACGCATCTCCGGTCAACTGTCCCATAGCTGTTCGCCACGCGCGATGCGTTCGGAGATCTCGGCCTGAAACGCCGGCGGACCGAAGGCAAACCAGTCCTTCCCGACTTGATAGAGCAGCAATCGCCTTTTCTCCGTACTGAACTTCATCAACCAGTCGAGCGCCTTTTTCTTCGGACGATCTCCGGCCGGGACCAGCACGTCGACCGGCAACCCGTGCCAGAAAAAATTGGCCGCGAGCATGATCACGTCGGCTTTGTCCGGGCGCATCCATTCAGGCAGCGGACTGGAGGCCATCAGCCATCCGCAAACGAATTCGCGGCACGGATGCTGCGGGCGTTCGCTGTAGATCGAACATTGATGTTCGACGCTGAACGGGCACGGCTTCCCCGGCTGGATCTTGTGTCCGCGTACTTCGATCTGCAGCCAGCCATCACAGCACGCCGTGCAGCTTCCGCAGGTTCTCGGGGATTGTTGGTTCAATTGACAAGGCCGATGATTGATTTCGGGCAGATGTTCGCTGAATAACATCGCGCGCGCAAGAAAACTGAACTCAAAAACCCGTCGTGATACCCGTCAGTGACTGATAATAGTGCGCCAGGCTAGAGGTGCTACTCACAAGGTCGCCGATTACGTCGTAAGGGAGAACGAACAAGATGGCCCGCTTGCCCTATCTCGAGGCCGACCAGGTCGCGCCCGAATATCGCGACATGCTCAAGCGCAACACCAACCTGCACAAGCTGCTGGTCAACTCGCCCGACATGGCGCGCGCCTTCAACGGGGTCGGCGGCTATATCCGCTTCAAGAGCAAACTCGACCCGCGTCTGCGGGAACTTGCTATCCTTCAGGTGGGCTGGATGGAGAAGTCGGAATATGAATTCACCCATCACGTGAAGATCGGCAAGGAGTTCGGCGTCACCGACGAGGATATCGCCGGTCTGATGGCCGAGACCGAAGGCAAGCCCTCACACCTCGAACCGCTGGCCAAAGCGATCCTGAAAGGCGCCCGCGAGATGGTGCGCGAGCTGGCGATGTCGGAGGTCACCTTCGCCGAGATCAAGCAGGAACTCTCTGACGAGCACATGACCGATCTCGTGCTCACCATTGCCTTCTACTGCGCCGTTGTCCGCGTGCT
>JBGQCE010000563.1:0-2884 GCA_041495185.1 Bradyrhizobium sp. | reverse complement strand
GACTGGCACGATCTGACCCGGGATCCACGGAAATACGGATTTCATGCCACGCTGAAGGCGCCGATGTCGCTGGCGCACGGCAAGACCGAAGCCGAGCTTCTTGCAACCTGCGAATTCTTCGCCGGCAAAAATCGGCCTATCCCGGTGATCAGACCTGCCGTCAGCTCGATCAGCGGTTTTATCGCGGTGATGCCTGCGGAACCGTCGGCCGAACTCGAGCGGTTTGCCGCAGATTGTACGAGCGAATTCGATTCATTTCGCGCGCCACTCACGCCAGAAGATTGGACACGGCGGAACCCGTCTGTCTTGACGCCGAGGCAGCGCGAACATCTCGATCGCTGGGGATATCCCTACGTCATGGAAGACTTCCGCTTTCACATGACGCTTACGGGTCGACTTGACGCCGAACGGCGCAAGCCCATCCTGACGATGCTTCGGAATCGCTTTTCCGCAATCGGTCTTAAAACGCTCGGGATAGACATGATCGCCTTGTTTCGTCAGGACGACGCCGACTCACGATTCCGAGTCGTAAGACACTACGTCCTCAAGCAAGTCCAAAATTAGCAGTACCCGCTCTTGAGATCGCGTCAAACGGCTCAGAAGTGCGCAGCTAGGATTCGTGCCGGGCGCGCGTCTGTCCGCGGCTCGATATCGACCGACCACAGATCTCGATTGTCGACATCCTTCAACGTCACCGTCATGACCTCCGACTGCCCGTCGATATCGACGTGGCCGAAGAATTGCAGCCCAAAACACGGTGCGAGATTTTCGCCTTGTTCCGCACTGCAGCCCTTTTGAAACATCGCCGATGGGCCAAAGGTATTATCCAGTTCGCCGGGAGCCCATGTCCCCGCGTGAAGCGGGCCTGAGACGAATTCCCAGAATGGTTCGAAATCCTGGAACACCGCCCGGTTCGGATCGTAATGGTGCGCGGCCGTGTAGTGCATATCGGCCGTCAGCCAAACGGTATTCCTGATACCAGCGTGTTTCATGAACGACAGCAGATCGGCGATTTCGTGCTCGCGGCGCTCAGGCGGCCCGTCGCCAAGAGCAATCGCGTCTTCGCTGATCAATCCGATCGGCAGATCCGCCGCAATCACCTTCCACGTCGCGTTAGACGCGGCGAGCTCGCGTTTCAGCCACGCCAGCTGGACCGGGCCCAGGATGAAGGTGTCGCCGCGGTTGTCGCGTTTGTTCCAGGTGGAATCGCGGTAGCTGCGCATGTCGATCAGAAAGACATCCAGCAATGGCCCATATGCAATCTTACGATAGACACGGCCGGCCTCCTCAGGAATCGCGCGGATCGGCATGAATTCGTGAAACGCCCGGCGTGCGCGCTCAACCAGCCGGGATGTGCCATCCTCGGCATAACCTGTTTCGTCGGCGGTGCCGATCGGCGACCAGTCATTGGTCACTTCATGGTCGTCCCATTGCGCGAGCATGGGCACCTGCGCATTGAAGGCGCGCAAATTGTCATCGAGCAGGTTGTATTTATAGTTGCCGCGAAACTGCGCGAGGCTGTTCGCAACAACGGATTTCTCCTCGGTCGCGATATTTCGCCAAATTTCTCCATTCGGCAATTTCAACTCGGTGGGGACCGGACAGTCGGCGTAGATGTGATCGCCGGAATGAATGAAAAAATCCGGACGGTTTTCGAGCATGGTCCTGTAGGTTCGCATACCGCCGCGGGAGGGATCGATGCCCCAGCCCTGGCCTGCCGTATCGCCCGACCACACGAACGATATCGAGTTTTTGTGTGTCGGCGCGGTCCGGAAATGACCGACCTGCGTCTCTCCCGCAATTCCTGATGCTATATCATCAAGCCGCACCCGGTAGAAAATGTCTTGCCCGGGCGGAAGACCTTCGAGCAGCACTTTCGAAGTGAAGTCATGGTCCGGCAGCGCTTCCGAGGATGCCGAGCGAATGATGGTCCTGAAGCTTTCGATTGCAGAGCATTCCAACTGCATCCGCGCGGGCCTGTCGGCTCGCGCCCACACCACCGCGGAGCCGGCGGATACATCGCCCGAGGCAATCCCGCATACGATCTGCGGGCGATCCGCGGCACGGCTGAGATAAGGCCTGGCGAGGCCTCCAAGGCCTGCGAGCGCGATTGTGGATGCGGACCGTGCTAGTAGCTGACGTCTGGTCAGATCCTGCTTCGCGCGTATCGCAATCGCCATTCCCGGCACCCTCGTCGAATCACGACGGAGGTTGCCCGCTCAACTTGACTCTGAGCCGAAGGTTTTACGACAGGTCAGTGACTCGCGCAGAAGTGCTCCATGTTGATCTTCAAAGAAGCAATGCGGGCGCATCGTCTCGCAACGGCGCTTCCCATTCGCCAGGGTGATATTCTTGGACTGTCATATCGCCGCCAGCGGTCCACTCCATACTGAGGACGAGGCCCTCCCGGCCTAGTTCCTCTATCGTTAGTCTGTGTCTGGACTGATTCTCGGTTTCGAACGTCGCGTAACGGATTGCGATGTTCCATTTTCTGGCAATGCCGTCGTCACTTGCTTGCGCCAGGCGAACCGCCATATCCCGCGTTTTATAGAGGCGCGTGCGTTCTGTGTTTGTTATTTTCCTGGTCATGGCTGTTAGCTCTGCTCGGGCCTGTCGCGCACCGCATCACGAATTTCCGCTACGATTTTCAATCCTTCGGAATGGCAGGCCGCGCCCACACTTGCGTAAGCGGGCTTTCGCATTAGTGGTTGACCGGCACTTATCCGCGCAGATTCCAATACGTTGCCACAAAACTCGAAATGATCAGGTGCAAGCATGATAATCGTCGATCCGTGCTCGAACCACCCGAGCTCATCTCCTTTGCGCACGCTTACATCGCAAGGAAACACGGCCGGGCCCCGCGTTTCGGCATTGAGGACGATTC
>JBGQCE010000562.1:0-2895 GCA_041495185.1 Bradyrhizobium sp. | reverse complement strand
ATATGCAGCCGACGATCTATGGCGGCCGCTACGTCGATCTCGCGCCGAACGTCGGTCATTACTATCCGAGCGCCGGTCATCAGCCGGGCTACGGACGTCTCGAAATCGAACCACCCGCCAACCGCAAGCTGCCGCAGCCCGCGGAGAGCTATCATCAATCATGGTCGGCGCAATCCACCCCGCAACCGGTGCAGCCCGAAGTACCGCTTTATCCGCCGCCGGTGATCGTAGCGCCCCAAGGTGGCGACCTCGGCATGCCGCAGGACTTCTCTGGCCGGCCGCAAAATTTCAAGCATCGAGTACCCCGGGACTTCCCACACTAAATCCACGCCAACAAAAAACGGATCCACAGGAGAGAGTAATGCGTCATACGATTTCAGGATTGGTAGCGGCGATCGCCGTGGTGACCGTGAGCGCTGCACCCGCGCTGGCGTGCGGAGGCGGACTGTTCGGCAGCTCCTGCTCGCCTTGCGGAACGGGATATGTCAGCCCCTGCGCACAGACTGCCCATGCTCATTCCGGCTGCAACACCGGCTGCGGCGGCTGGGGCTATGAGCGGCTGTCCGATCCGGCGCTGCAGTATCATACCGCCCCGGTCCATCACCAATATTATTATGTCAACCAGGGCCCGACCTATACCGGTCCCGGCGCCTTCGCGCCTTATCGGACCTATCAGGAAGGTGCGGTTTCCGGCTGGGGCGCCTATCGCCACCGCCCATATCACTACGGCTATCGCCAGCACACGCTGCGCCGTTACTACTGATCGCCGCACTTAACTAAAAACATCAACGCCCGTTCGCATCCTGCGAGCGGGCGTTGATTTTTTGTACTAATCAGCCCATCAGGCCGAGCCTGACGGAGCCGATATAGAGCGCCAGCACGGCGGCGTTCGAGACGTTGAGGCTTTTGATTTCGCCGGGCATGTCGAGCCGCGCCACCACGCTGCAGGTCTCGCGCGTCAACTGCCGCAAACCCTTGCCTTCCGCGCCGAGCACCAGCGCCAGCGGCTGCCGCAAGGCAACCGCGCCGAGATTTTCGCTGCCCTGGCTGTCGAGCCCGACCGTCATGAAGCCCTGGTCGTTCATCTCGGTGAGCGCGCGTGCCAGATTTTGCACCGTGACCAGCGGCACCAGCTCCAGCGCGCCGGATGCGGATTTCGCCAGCACGCCGGTCGCCTCCGGGCTGTGACGCGCCGTGGTGACGATGGCTTTCACCGCAAACGCCGCCGCCGAGCGCATGATCGCGCCGACATTGTGCGGATCGGTGATCTGGTCGAGCACCAGCACAATGCCCTCCTGCGCCAGCGTATCGATATCCGGCGAGGCGAGGGGATCGGCTTCCGCCAGCAGGCCCTGATGCACGGCATCCGGACCGAGGCGCTGGTCGATCAGGTTGGGCCGCACGATTTCCGGCGTCACGCGGGTGTCGATGTTTTCGTCGGCAAGGCGCCGCGCGGCGTTTTCCGTGAGCATGAGCTTGCGAATGTGGCGCTGCGGATTGGCCAGCGCCGCCACCACCGTGTGCCAGCCATACAGAATGACTGGGCCGTCCGGCTTCGCGTCACCGCCGCGCCAGGCCGGCCGGCGGCCGGATTCGCGGCCCTTATCGGGCGCTTTGCCGCCGCCGCGCCGGAACTTAAGCTTTCGATCGCGATCGCTCATGGCAGGCTTGTGTCATGGGTTCCGAATAATGGCAATTTGAGCCCCTTATGGCGCGTATTAGCGGATGGCGTTGGTTGACTTTGCCGGGGCGATTCCCCCATAAACGCGCCCAACCGGGAGCCCGTGATCGGGTCCTTAGGTTTTAACGTCATCCATGGCCTTATCCGTCGCCATTTCGGCGGGTGGGTTGCGATGGGGTTTAAGCGGGGGAGTGTCCCGAGTGGCAAAGGGAGCTGACTGTAAATCAGCCGTCTTATGACTTCGAAGGTTCGAGTCCTTCTTCCCCCACCAGCCTTCGCTTGCTGCGCAAGCTACGGCTCGGCAAGCCTTTGCGTGGCGAAGGCTGCCGCGCCGAAGCCCGATAGGGCGAAGGAGGGCCGTTCAAATCCTCTCGCTTCGCACGATTGCACTCGGGCCTTCACGATCCCGTCGTAGCGGTCCGAACCACGTCGGTCGCGGCCTCCGTGATCGGGAACGAGACACGCGTCCGCCGGCCTGAACTCTCATTCCAGACAAAAAAGACCCAAATAAAAAGACGCGACGGAATGGCTCCCGTCGCGTCCCAACTTTTGTGCTCGCTGGTCCAGGCGCTGAGAGCGCCCTTTGCAAAGCCTCAAATTCGCTTAGCGGGCGATCCCAGCGAGGTGACAGCGCTTGGTGAAAGACACTGGATCACCTCCTTTCGTTGTTGATGGAAACGTCAGTATAGGCAGGGATTCGGCTGATGTTAAGGGGCCGAACCGGCGCTTGGCGGTTGAGGCCGCGTCCTTGCCGTGATAGTTGATCGGCCGCGCGCGGGTGTAGCTCAATGGTAGAGCAGCAGCCTTCCAAGCTGAATACGAGGGTTCGATTCCCTTCACCCGCTCCAATCTTTTCGACCACTTCTCGCGATTTACCGAGTTTTTCGTGTGCCGCTCGCTATTTCGGAATGGCACAAGCAATTACCAAGCATTACCGGGGATTTCTCGAAATTCCACGATCCGTTTCGATCCGTTTCTAATTGCTCCATGTGACATGGTTGGCACATGAAACGGTGCGGATGTTCGGCTATCGTTCGCAGGACGATTCGGATCGAAAACCGTTGATCCCATGACACGAACGAAGTCTCATCAGTTACCGAAAAATTCCGATGGTGCTTAAAATCAAAGACCCTACCGCAATAATTAGGGCGGCAAGCGCGATTCTGTTTGCCTTATGGGCGGCGGTGCTCGCGCTCCGGGAAAGATTGATCTGT
>JBGQCE010000561.1:0-2898 GCA_041495185.1 Bradyrhizobium sp. | reverse complement strand
GAGCGTATATTCATGCGGGCGGACAAGAAGGCGGATTACGGAACCGTGGCGCGGGTGATGGGCCAACTGTCGGGCGCCGGGTTCAAGCGGCTGGCACTGGTCACCGAAGTGGAGCAGGGGTCCTAAAGGGTGAAGGTGAAGGTCGACAAGACACTTGTTGCGTCTGTGGCCCTGCACGTCCTCGTGATCGGGTGGGGACTGGTGTCGTTCTCATCCAAGGCATTCGAATCGATGCCGGAAGAATCCTTGCCGGTGGATATCATTTCCTCCGACCAGCTTGCCAAGGTCGTTGCCGGCATGAAATCCGGCAAGAAGGAAAATCCGAAGCCGCTGGTGGAGAAGGTCGCCGAAGCCAAGCCCGTGGATGACACCGTCGGCAAGATCACCGAGAAGGCGCCGATCATAACCGACACGGCGCCGCCGCCTCAGCCGAAGCCGGCCGAGAAGCCGGTGGAGAAAAAACCCGATCCGCCGAAGCCGGTGGTCGAGAACAAGCCCAAGGAAGAGCCGAAGCCGATTGAGAAGAAACCGGATCCGCCCAGGGTCGATCCGATCGCGGAAGCCTTGAAAAAGGACGAGAAGAAACCGCCGCCGAAACCGCAGGTGCAAGCCGCGACGCCACCGCAACCGACGAAGCCCAAGGCGGAACGCACCTTCGATCAGACCAAAATCGCCGCCTTGCTCGACAAGCGCGATCCGACCCGGCAGGCCACCACCGGCGATACGCTAAATTCCAACGCGGCCTTAGGCCTCGCCAATGGCAAGGCCGCGGATAACTCTGCGACATGGGGCGCGTTGTTCAAGGAGCAGGTTCTGCGCTGCTGGAAGAAACCCTATGGCGGCATCGAGGCGCAAAGGGTTGAGGCCGAATTCAGCATCAAGCTCAAGAAGGATGGCACGCTGGAGGCGATGCCAGCTGCGCAGACGACGCCGGCCAGTCCGTTCCAGCGCGTATTCCAGGAAAGCGGGTTGCGCGCGATCATTGAATGCGCGCCTTACCGGTTGCCTCCGGCATTCTTTGAAGAATGGAAATATTTCAACCCCGTATTCGATAGTAGAGACCTATAGCGTCGCGGTGCGCCGAGAACAGAAAAACGATGTCAAAACAGGATAAGTCGACCAACGCGCCGTTCCGTATGGGCCGCCGGCAACTGCTCTCGGGGTTGGCATCGAGCGGCCTGATCTTGAGTGGCGCGCATCATGCGCTCGGGCAGGTGCGCGTTCCCGTGGTAGGCGAAGCCGCCCCCTTGCCGATCGCTATTCCGAATTTCGTGGCGGGAACGCCTGCGGACGCGGAGGTCGGGGTCGGTGTGACCCAGGTCATCACCAACAACTTGAAGCGCAGCGGACTGTTCGCGCCGATCGATCAGGCGGCCTATGTCGAAAAGGTCATCAATATCGACGCCGCGCCGCAATTCCAGAACTGGAAGACCATCAATGCGCAAGCGCTGGTGACCGGCCGCATGACCCGACAGGGCGACGGGCGGCTGAAGGCGGAATTCCGGCTATGGGACGTCAATACCGGTCAGCAGCTCGCCGGCCAGCAATATTTCACCTCGCCGGAATACTGGCGGCGCATCGCGCACATCATTTCCGACCAGATCTACGAGCGCCTGACCGGAGAGAAGGGTTATTTCGACAGCCGCGTGGTGTTCGTCGACGAAACCGGACCCAAGGAACGGCGCGTCAAGCGGCTGGCGCTGATGGATCAGGACGGCGCCAATGTTCGCTACCTGACGCGCGGCACCGATCTCGTGCTGACGCCGCGATTCTCGCCGTCGACCCAGGAAATCACCTATATGGAATTCGGCCAGGGCGACCCGCGCGTCTATCTGCGCAACATCGAGACCGGGCAGAGCGAGATCGTCGGCAATTTTCCCGGCATGTCGTTCGCGCCGCGCTTCTCGCCGGATGGCCAGCGCGTGATCATGAGCCTGCAGCAGGGCGGCAATTCGAACCTGTTCGTGATGGATCTGCGTTCGAAGTCGACCACGCGCCTCACCGATACGCCGGCGATCGATACCTCGCCGTCCTATTCGCCCGACGGCACGCGAATCTGTTTCGAATCCGACCGCGGCGGCAGACCGCAGATCTATGTGATGCCGGCAACCGGCGGCCCCGCGCAACGCATCTCCTTCAGCAAGGATGATTCCAACGGCAGCTATTCGACCCCGGTCTGGTCGCCGCGCGGCGACTACATCGCCTTCACCAAACAGGGCAGCGGGCAATTTTCCATCGGCATCATGAAGCCCGACGGTTCCGGCGAGCGGATCCTGACCTCCGGGTTCCATAATGAAGGACCGACCTTCGCACCGAACGGCCGGGTCTTGATGTTCTTCCGCGACCCCGGCGGCAGCGGCGGACCTTCGCTGTTCACGGTGGACATTTCCGGACGCAACGAACAGCGGGTGCCGACCCCCGGTTTTGCGTCCGATCCGGCGTGGTCGCCCCTGCTATCGTGAGCGGGCTCCGCCTGCATCCGCGGCGTCTCGGCCCGGACCGGCAAAGCTTGCCTAGCCTGCTGATTTAGCGGGCACATTTTCGTTCTGCGGGACGAAAAACAACGTGTCGGTAACGATGTTCCCTCAGAAAGACTTCATCTGCGACCGGTAGAAGTACGCATCTAATAGGACGCGTACAGCCAAAATGCAGCTCGCAGCTCGGAGCGGAGAGCCCGGTCAGGAAATATCGCCGTACCTTCGCGCGGCGTTGATCGATTCGCTGTTCGAAACTCCCGCTCCGCTGCTTACGGGTATCGTCTTCGGAGTCATCGCGGCGGCCATGACCGCGCTGAAGACGGGAGAAACTCTGATCTGGGCGTGTGTCGCGCTTCTCATCGTGGCCGGCGCTGTCCGGGCGTTCGACTTGCGGCGGTACCAGGTGCGCAAATCGACCCTG
>JBGQCE010000560.1:0-2899 GCA_041495185.1 Bradyrhizobium sp. | reverse complement strand
TCAGCACGGAAAGGCTCATGGCCTCGGCTCCAATTTGTCGAATAACGCGCCATTATTGCCCGGAAATGCGCGCCGCTCTTTGAGCGAGCGCAAAGTTGCCTTCCCCCGGCTGAGCTATTGAAGGTGTGGATTTGGGGCATGCGAAGCTCCGACAGCGTTCAATCTATCTGGGGACCCGGCAAAATGGAGCGGTTATGACGGCAGTTCCGCGTTTTCGCGCACATCAGGGCTGGCCGTTGTTCGCGAACAGCTTTCGCCCGTTCTTCCTTTTCGGCTCAATCCAGGCCGGGCTGGCGATCCTGGTGTGGCTGCCGATGTTCTATGGCGAGATATCCCTGACGTCGGCATTTGCGCCGCGCGACTGGCATGTGCATGAAATGCTCTACGGCTATTTGCCGGCCGTCATCACCGGTTTCCTGTTCACCGCTATCCCGAACTGGACCGGACGGCTGCCGATACAGGGCACGCCGTTGCTGGTGCTCGTGATCGTCTGGATCGCGGGGCGGCTTTGCGTGACGTTTTCCGCCGAGACCGGCTGGCTGGCGGCGATGCTGGTCGATGCAAGCTTTCTGTCGCTGGTCGCGCTAGCGGCGGCCCGCGAGATTCTCGCCGGCCGCAACTGGCGAAATCTCAATGTGGTGATGCTGGTTCTGCTGTTGCTCGCGGGCAATGTCGCCTTCCATCTCGAGGCGCATTTCCACGGCGCCGCCGACACCGGCATCCGCATCGGCATCGCCGTGGTGGTGCTGCTGATCTCGTTGATCGGCGGCCGCATTGTTCCGAGTTTCACGCGCAACTGGCTGGTGCGCGAAAATCCCGGCCGCCTTCCGGTGCCGTTCGGCCGCTTCGATATGATCGTCGTCGCCATCGGAGCGCTGGCGCTGGCGTCATGGGTTGTCATTCCCGCCGGCCAATCGACGGGCGCAGCGCTTGTGATCGCCGGATTGCTGCATCTGGTGCGTCTCGGACGCTGGGCGGGGGACAGGACCTGGCGGGAGCGCTTGGTGCTGATCCTGCATATCGGCTACGCCTTCGTGCCCATCGGGTTCCTGCTCAATGCGGCGTCCGCGTTCGAACTCGTTGCGCCAGGAGCCGGCATTCATGCCTGGATGGTGGGGGCCGCGGGCATCATGACGCTGGCGGTGATGAGCCGCGCGACACTCGGGCATACCGGCCAGCAACTCACCGCGTCAGTCACGACGCAGGCGATCTATGCCGCGATCATCATCGCAGCCCTGTCGCGCATTTGCGCTGATATCGAGCCTGCCCACAGCGAGCTGTTGCTGCATGTTGCAGCCTTTGGCTGGGCAGCCGCCTTTGTCGGATTCGCAGTAGCGTTCGGACCGCTACTCGTCGGCAGCGACCGGCGAGAGAAGCGAAGGGCGGTCGCGTGAGCGAAAGGCCGCGGCGAGATGACGTCGTCGCGAGATCCTGACGGGACCGCCTGACCTTATTTGCTGCTGACAATTTGGGCATACAGCACGCATTATCCATTCGACGCTGGCAATCCTGATGCCTAGTCTTGCCCGAAGACTGGAGTGTCGCCGGATGCGCGCTATTCTGAACTATTGCACGGGAGGGACGGCGCGAGACGTGTCCGCGGGAACGTTTGTCATCCATGAGGGCAGTACCACCGGTCATCTCTATGTCCTGATCGAGGGCCGGCTTGAGGTCCTCAAAGGCGATACCGTCGTCGCCGGCATCACTGAGCCGGGAGCTGTGCTGGGAGAAATGTCGGTTCTGCTCGATCAGCCGCATACCGCGACGGTGCGCGCGGCATCAGATTCGACGATTTACGAATTCAGCGATGCCGCATCGTTTTTGCGCGAGCAGCCGGCGGTGGCGCTGCTGCTGGCGCGGCTGCTTGCGCAGCGGCTCAATGTCGCCAACACCTATCTCGCCGACATCAAGCGGCAATATGCCGGCCATGGCAATCACCTCGCGATGGTCGGCGACATCCTGCAGAGCATGATCAACCTGTCGCCGACGCAGGTCTCGCCAGGTTCGGATCGGCAATCCGACTCCAGACTCTGAAAACAAACGGCTTTTCGAGCTTTTTGGGAGTCGATCCCCGGCTAAATCCCCGACATCGCCAGCTCTAAAACGCCTGTCGTCTTGTAGGGCCGGGGCGAAGGGCGGCCCGCTCGCGCCGACGCGCCGAAGGCCGGTTTCCGGGCCAGCGCGCACTGTGGCGAGCGAACTGCGTCCTCTGAAATAGCGCAAAGAAACGGCCCCAGCGCGGACTGCGCGCCGAGACCGCTTGTGTCGGAACTCCCGGCTGGGTGGGGCCTGGGGGCAGGACGGCCAGCCGAGGTTCTTGCACTCGGGTATGAGATAGGCCGCCTTTAGCCGCAATCTCTTTCGGCCTTCGGCGGGCGCTTCGGCTCGGGTTGCGTGTTGCGGACGGCCTCAGTCAGCATCTGGCGCAGCTCGGCCTTGGTCTTAGTCGGTTCACGCGTGAAGGATTTTTGCCATTGGGCCATGGACAGTATGTGGGGATGCCAGAGGGAGAATTAAACCCCGCTGGGCAGGATGACGGGCTGCCTGCGGATAATCCATGTCCGCTCTTGAGCGCACAGCGGACTCAAGTCGGACATCGCGCCATGTCCGCTATGTGCCGATACTGTTGCAAAAGTCGAAAATCGAACGACGCCGAAAATCTCGCGAAAGTTGATTTTTTGACGTCTCTACCGCTGCAAAGCTCCGTAGCGCCGATAGGAAGGTCCATGGTCGGTTTTGTGAGAAACGATGTGGTCCCTCACGTCGCCACATGCAAAACGCATCAGCGGTTCTAAAAAATTTCGTTCGTCACCCAAAAAAGACTTTTTCAACACTATCTGCCAATATCGGAAGTCGCGAGTCTTATTCGATCACTTCGTCGGCGCGTGTGAGGAGAGTT
>JBGQCE010000559.1:0-2913 GCA_041495185.1 Bradyrhizobium sp. | reverse complement strand
GTGAAAGCTTGAGCGTGAGCGGCATAACTCAATCGTCGTCGAAGGAGCATTTTCAGCTCCGAATGGCGGGATTCGGCGTCGGGACCTGGGATCTCGATCTTGCCACGCAGGCGTTGGAGTGGTCCGATACTGCCAAGACCCTTTTCGGCGTCGCCCGCGACAAGCCCGTTACCTATCAGCTGTTTCTCTCTCTCCTCGATCCCAAAGATCGCGAGCGAACGGACAAGGCAATCAAGGAGATTGCACAGATCGGCGGCAATCTCGATGTTTCCTTCGGGATCGGCAGAACGGCGGGGCCTCGTCACTGGATCCGCGCACGCGGCGGCCTGATCAAGGATGAGGCCGGGGTCGCACGCCATCTCAGCGGCATTGTTCTCGATATCGACGAGGAGAAGCAGCTCGAAGACGCTCTGAGAATCCGCGAGAGCCACCTGCGCTCGATCCTCGACACAGTGCCGGATGCGATGATCGTGATCAACGGATATGGCATCGTCCAATTCTTCAGCGCCGCAGCCGAGCGAATGTTCGGCTATACCGAGCAGGAGGCCATCGGCAAAAACGTCAGTCAGTTGATGCCCCAGCCGGATCAGTCGCGCCATGACGGCTATCTGGCACGCTACCGATCGACCGGTGAAAGGCACATCATCGGCATCGGGCGCATCGTGACCGGCAAACGGCGGGATGGAACGACCTTTCCGATGCATCTGTCGATCGGCGAAATGCAATCCGGCGGGAAGCCCTACTTCACCGGATTCGTCCGCGATCTGACCGAGCACCAGCAAACCCAGGCACGGCTACAGGAATTGCAATCCGAACTCGTTCACATCTCGCGCCTGACCGCGATGGGAGAGATGGCGTCCGCGCTCGCGCACGAACTCAATCAGCCGCTCGCCGCCATCAGCAACTACATGAAGGGCTCGCGCAGGCTGCTGTCGGGCAGCAAGGACCCGAATACGTCGAAGATCGAAAATGCCATGGACCGTGCCGCCGAACAGGCGCTTCGCGCCGGCCAGATCATTCGTCGTCTTCGCGACTTCGTTTCCCGTGGCGAGTCCGAGAAGCGCGTCGAAAGCCTCTCAAAACTGGTTGAAGAGGCCGGCGCGCTGGGTCTGGCGGGCGCCCGCGAGCAGAACATTCAGCTGCGCTTCAATCTGAATCCCGAGTTCGATCTGGTTTTGGCCGATCGGGTCCAGATCCAGCAGGTTCTGGTCAATCTTTTTCGCAATGCGCTTGAGGCGATGGCGCAATCGCCGCAACGCGAGCTGATTGCATCGAACGCCAAGGTCGCGGACGATATGGTTGAAGTTGCGGTGTCGGATACCGGGTCGGGATTTCCTGATGACGTCAAGGCAAATCTGTTTCAGACCTTCTTTACGACCAAAGAGACCGGCATGGGGGTAGGACTTTCCATCAGCCGCTCGATTATCGAAGCCCATGGCGGCCGGATGTGGGCCGAAAGCAATGCATCGGGAGGCGCGACGTTCCGCTTCACCTTGCCCGCAGCACGAAACGAGAGTTGACACATGCCGGATAGGGGAAAGGTCTACGTTATCGACGACGACGAGGCGATGCGGGATTCGCTCAACTTCCTGCTCGATTCCGCCGACTTCACCGTCACGCTGTTCGAAGACGCCGTGAAGTTTCTCGATGCCCTCCCAGACCTGCAGTTTGGATGCGTCGTCTCGGACGTGCGGATGCCCGGCCTTGACGGAATCGAGCTGTTGAAACGCATGAAGTCAGGCCACAGCACGTTTCCGATTGTGATCATGACCGGACACGGCGACGTGCCGCTTGCCGTCGAGGCGATGAAGCTGGGGGCAGTCGATTTTCTCGAAAAACCCTTCGAGGACGACCGCCTGATCGGCATGATCGAGGCGGCGATCCGGCAGGCGGAGCCAACCGCAAAGAGCGAGGCGGTCGCACACGACATCGCGGCGCGGATAGCAACTCTCAGCCCCCGCGAGCGTCAGGTCATGGAAGGCCTGATGGCCGGGCTTTCCAACAAGCTGATCGCCCGTGACTACGACATCAGCCCCCGCACCATCGAAGTTTACCGGGCAAACGTGATGACGAAGATGCAGGCCAATAGCCTCTCGGAACTGGTGCGGCTGGCGATGCGCGCCGGCCTGCTGAAGGATTGAGCTAAATCAAGCCCAACCGCCTGATGCGTGCTATTCGAATAAAATTATGGTCAGCACGCAAGATGCGCGGGTTTTCGCAATGCCGTCATCCGCCAAGCCAACAATCTACGTGGTCGACGACGACGCGGACGTTCTCGGTTCGCTGCGATTTCTGCTTGAAACGGACGGGTTCAACGTTCGAACATTCAGGAACGGCGCATCGCTATTGAACGCGGTCCGCTCGACCGGCGTCGATTGCTTTGTGATCGATTACAAAATGCCGGAAATGAACGGCATCGATCTGGTCCGTCGCTTGCGAAACCGCGACATAGCCGCGCCGGTTATTCTCATTACCGGCTACCCTGACGAAAATATCGCGGCGAGGGCCGAGGCCGCCGGCGTACGCCATGTTCTGCTGAAACCTCTGCTTGAGGAGAGCCTTGTCACGCGGATTCGGGGGGCCATTCAGGAAGGGCGCCCCGCCCCGAGCTAGCGGCACCTCCGGTAATGTACGTAGGTAGAGCCCCTTAAGATATCACGCGAAATTTTCAAGCTCGATGATCCCGGGTACCCATTCGCCATCCGCCGCAAAGGAGATGGTTATGCTCACCCAATCGCTCAGCACCGCCGTTATTGGCAACAAAATCAGCCCCGTCGTCCCCTACCCCATCCCTGCTCCCGACCAGTTTGGCGCCGTCACCGGGTATGCCGGCCTCATCGCCACCGAGTTCAGCTACAGGAAGGATGAGGAAATCTACGGCGAGGATGAGCCTGCGGAATATGTCTATCAGGT
>JBGQCE010000558.1:0-2916 GCA_041495185.1 Bradyrhizobium sp. | reverse complement strand
GTGAATGGCTTGCCGTCATGCCATTTCACGCCCTGCCTCAACTTGAACGTCAGTCTGGTATTGGTTTTGTCCCAGGACCAGCTTTCGGCGAGATCAGGGATGATGGTTTCGATGCTCTCGTGGACTTTTGAGGGATCGAAAACGACGAGATTGTTGAAAACCGCGGCAAACGGCGTCACCGAAGCAATCGTCGATTCCTCGAGCAACGAGGTGCTGGGCGGATTGTCGTTGTGATATAGCCGCAGCGTGCCGCCCCTCTTCTGTGCGGCTGCGGGCGCTGCGGCCAGCAGTGCGACACCCAGCAGCGCGACGGAGGTGGCTTTCAACTTGCCCGGCAACCGGTTGATGCACAATTAAGCCTCCCAAGAGGTTTTTTATTTTTTATAGAACTGCCGCCGGCCGGACGCAATGTTACGCAAATTGGCACGGCGGGAATGACCGCTCAATCAATACTCGCAACTGCGGTAATTCGACGCCTCGCAAGCTTGCGCCATTTCACGCGCCTGCGAAAGTTCCTCACGTGTCATGGTTTGCGATACGTCGCGCAATTCCGCTCTTGCCTTGGCGTCGCCGCGCGCGGCGGCGCGACTGAACCACAGGAAAGCGCGAACCGAATTACGCGCAACCCCTTCCCCCCTGCGGTACATCACCCCGAGCACATTTTGAGCTTTCGCATTGCCGTTCTCGGCAAGCGGCCGGAACAGCCGGATCGCCGGCATGTAGTCGCCGCGATTGTAGGCCGCCATGCCGTCTTCCCAGGGGCCCGCCAAGGCGCCAGCAATGCCCCAAATTTGCGCGGCCGCGATCAAGCCACCGATCAACATTTGCCTTTTCATGCGCCGCCCCGCCCTGGATGAGACAGATCGCTATCTAGCCGGTCGATATTGACAGCGCTACCGCAGAATCGTCTCGAACCGCGGCCGGAATGCCCGAATGGGGTTGGAGGCTCCTCTGAAATTGGCTAGTAATTCACGCCGTCTGATGCGTTCGGGGATCGAGAATGACCTATTGTTGCGGAGTGCTGGTGCGGGACGGGCTGGTCATGATCGCGGATACCCGGACCAATGCCGGACTCGACAACGTCTCGACCTTTCGCAAACTCCACATCTTCAGCAAGCCGGGCGAGCGCATCATGGCGATCGCGAGCGCCGGCAATCTGGCGATCAGCCAGTCGGTGCTGTCGACCCTGTCCGAAGGGCTTGAAGACCCGCACACTGGCGAGGTCGAAACGCTCCTGAATGCGCCGACCATGTTCCAGGCGGCGCAGCGCATCGGCCGGGCGATCCGCACCGTCCACGCCACCGAAGGCGTCGCCCTGCAGTCCGAGGACATCAATTTCGACGTATCGTTCCTGTTCGGCGGCCAGATCAAGGGTTCGCGGATGCGGCTGTTCATGGTCTATCCGGCCGGCAACTTCATCGAATGCACCACCGACACGCCTTACCTGCAGATCGGCGAGCACAAATACGGCAAGCCGGTGCTCGACCGCGCCATGCATTACGACGTCGAACTGTATGAGGCGCTCAAGACCAGCCTGATCTCGATGGATTCAACGATGCGCTCCAATCTCGGCGTCGGTCTGCCGATCGACGTGCTGGTGGTGCGCTCCGATGTCTGCGACGCCGACCTCAACCACCGCATCGAGGCGGGCGAGCCGTATTTTCACGATCTGCGCTCGCGCTGGTCGGCGGCGCTGCGCGCGGCGCATCAGAATATTCCAAGACCACCCTACAAGACAGAATCAGAACCAAGAACATAAAGGCAGGAAACAAATGACCGAGGCAAACAACAAGATCGCTGTCGTGACCGGCGCCGGCACCGGGGTCGGACGTGCAGCGTCGCTGGCGCTGATGAACGCCGGCTTTACCGTAGTGCTCGCCGGGCGGCGCATGGAAAAGCTCGAGGAAACCAAAAAGCTCGGCGACAATGTCGGCAAGAGCCTTGCCGTTTCCGCCGATATGACCGACCCCGGATCGATCGCAGCCCTGTTCGCCAAGGTGATGGACGCCTACGGCCGGCTCGACGTTCTCTTCAACAATGCCGGCATGGGCGCGCCGCCGGTGAATTTCGAGGATCTGAGCCTGGCGCAGTGGCAGGCCGTGGTGAATACCAACCTCACCGGGCCGTTTCTGTGCACCCAGCACGCGTTCCGGATCATGAAGGACCAGAAGCCGCGCGGCGGCCGCATCATCAACAACGGCTCGATCTCCGCGCACGCGCCGCGGCCGTTTTCCTCGGCCTACACCTCCACCAAGCACGCCATTACCGGCCTGACCAAGGCGACCAACCTCGACGGCCGCGCCTACGACATCGCGGTCGGACAGATCGACATCGGCAACGCCGCAACTCCGATGACGGATCGCATGGTGGATGGCGTGTTGCAGCCCGACGGCCGCAAGATTCCGGAGCCGCGCATGGATGCCAAGGCGGTCGGCGACGCGGTCGCCTATATGGCCAACCTCCCGCTCGACGCCAACGTGCTGTTCATGACGGTGATGGCAAGCAAGATGCCGTTCGTCGGACGGGGCTGAGACCCCTCGCATAACACCGTCATTGCGAGCGCAGCGAAGCAATCCATAGCCCTAGGAAAGGTGGATTGCTTCGTCGCTCCGCTCCTCGCAATGACGCCGGGAGTTGGCGCTGGGGTTACACCAACAGGCATTGCGCACGTGACGGCCCTGCCCTCATAATCCCCCGGGCCTCGGGGGAATCATGCTTCAACTGCAATCTTTGTTCGGCGTGTTCGCGTTGCTGGCGGTCGCGTTGGCGTTCGGGGAGAATCGCCGCGCGGTCTCGCTGCGGCAGGCCGCTATCGGCCTCGCCGTCACCATTCTCACCGCCATGGCACTCATAAAGCTGCCGTTCGTCGCGCGCGGATTCGGCATCATCAACGACGCCGTCGGCGCGATCTCGGCG
>JBGQCE010000557.1:0-2926 GCA_041495185.1 Bradyrhizobium sp. | reverse complement strand
CGTCCGCCACCGCTTGGACCTCGACGCCCTTGAGTTGACTCAGCTTCACCGCCTTCAGCTTGAACTCCAAGCTGTATCGACGGACCTTCTTTGGACCCGCTCGTGGCATCTGACACCCCCTGTTAGGCGGAAGTGTCTACTTTATCGAGGGAAGATCTGCCGTCGGGTGCAGCCGTTGGTTAGACCGCGTCGCCAAGCTTCGCGTCGCCAAGCTGGTGCAGCCTCCGCAGGGCGACATCGACGATGACGCCGATGATCGGCAACGGGTCGGCGTCCAGTCGCTCGGCCGCGCGTTTGCCATCCTCGAGGAGGTCGCGCGGCACCGCGAAGGCATCGGGCTTGCGGAGTTGAGCAAGCTGGTCGGTCTGCACAATTCCACCACGTTCCATCTTGCCAAGACCCTGGTGTCGCTGGGCTATCTGCGGCAGGAGAAGGATTCCAAACGCTACCGCGTCGGCCGGCCGCTGTTTGCGCTGGCCGCCAGCGCACTCGATGAAATCGAAATGGTGAATGTCGCAACCCCGGTGCTCGAGGAGCTGTCGCGAGAAACCGGCGAAAGCAGCCATTTCGCGGTGCGCATGGGCGACGCCGTCGTCGTGATCGCGCGCACCAGCGGCCCCGGCGCGTTTCAACTGACCGACCGCGTCGGCGTGGTGCGACCGGCGCATTGCACCGCGCTCGGCAAGATTATCCTCGCCTCGCTGCGCCCGGATCAACTGAAGCGCTTCCTCGAACGCGTCGACTTGAAGCCATCGACCAAGAAGTCGATCACCAACATTGCCGTGCTGTTGCGCGAAATCGCCGAGATCAAGCGTAGCGGCATCGCCTTTGACGACGGCGAATTCAATCCGGAAGTGCGCTGCGTCGCCGTGCCGGTCACGGATTTTACCGGCCAGGTCATCGGGGCGCTCGGCATTTCCGGCCCGATCTGGCGGCTGTCCAATCAGGCGTTGCACAACAGCGCCCAGATTGTTCAGGCCGCCGCCAATCGCCTGTCCGCTGAATTTGGTAGCAAGAGCGACGCGAAATCTTCCTAAACGACGGCCGGGCAACGCTTTTGGCGTTGACAGCGGCCACCCTGTCCGGAAATATCATCCAACATTAGAAAAGCGTCTCTCACATTCTCGCATAAGCGGAATCGAAGGGGGACATTTGCGATCTGCCCCTGGGAGGAGACCAACGATGACCCGCTACAGCCGACGAACGTTACTGAAAGCAAGCGCCGCCTTTGCCGGCGCTTCGACACTCGGATTTCCGGCCATCAGTTATGGCCAGGCCGAGAAGATCAAGATCGGCCATCTCACGCCGCTGACCGGTTTTCTCGGCGCACTCGGCACCTATGCCACCCTCGGCATGAAACTGGCCGTGGAAGAAATCAACCAGGCCGGTGGCGTTATGGGGCGCCAGCTCGACGTCATGTCGGAGGATTCGGTCAATCCCGCTACCGCCGCGACCAAGGCCCAGCGCATGCTGGAGCAGGACGGCGCTTTGGTGCTGATGGGCGAGACCAATTCGGCCTCGGCGCTGACCATCATGCAGGTGGCAGCCCGCAACAAAAAGCTGTTCATGCAAACCGGCGCGCGATCCGACGCGCTGCGCGGCAAGAACTGCAACAGATATACGTTCCACACCGATATCCCGAACACCGTGATGGTGAATTCCGTCGGCAAGGCGCTGCTGCGCGACAACATGGTGAAGGACAAGAAGTTCTTCGGGCTGACCGCCGACTATATTTTCGGCCATGATCTCTTGGCCGCGGCCAAGCGTTTCTTCGCGGCCAATCAAGGCAACCTGATAGGCGACGAGTTGATCGCCACCGACGTCACCGACTTCAGCCCCTATCTGCTCAAGATACGTCAGGCCAAACCCGACGTTGTCTGTTCAAACCTCGCAGGCAATCAGGTTACGACCCTGATCAAGCAATATGCCGAATTCGGCCTTCCCTATCCGATCGTCGGCTTCAACCTCAATACCGCCGATGCCTGGGCGGCGGGTGAAGGCAATCTCTCCGGAATTTGGCCGACAGTCTGGTATCACACCCTCGAGGTCCCGGCCTCCAAGGCGTTTGTCGAGAGATTTACCAAGAAGAACGGCAAGCCGCCGGAGAACCATGCCTGGATCGAATACGTCGCGTTCAAGATCATGGCGCAAGCCATGAACGAGACCAAGTCGACCGACACCGACCAGCTGATCGCCTACTTCGAAAAGGAAACCCAGTTCGACATCCTCAAGGCGCGTAAGGCCTATTTCCGGTCGTGGGATCATCAGCTGGTCCAGGAAGCCTATACGTTTTCGCCGAAGCCGAAGGGCCAGGCGAAGGATCAATGGGACCTCATCACGCTGGGAGCGGCCGTTCCCGGGCCGAATGAACCGCTGGAAGTCCTCAATCCGACGAAAGAGCAGAACCCCTGCACGCTGTAACAGTGCTTGGGCACCCGGCGCGCCTGTTCGGGGCGGGCCGGGTGACCGTCTATTGGGGTGCATTGGCTGACATCAGAGTCTCCCTGGAGCGAGAATGCAGTTCGGGTTCTTGCTGGAACAGGTGGTGAATGGCCTCGTGCTCGGAGGCTATTATCTGCTGATCGCGCTCGGGCTATCGCTGATCTTCAGCGTCGGCGGCGTGGTGAACCTCGCGCACGGGGCGTTCTACGCATTCGGCGCGTACGCATCGGTCGAAATCGCGAAACATCTGGGCTTCGGCCCAGCGGTCGTCCTGTCGCCGGTCGCCGTGGCCATGCTCGGCATCCTGTTCGAGCGGTTCCTGCTGCGCCGCTTCTACACGGCCGACCCGATCCTCAGCCTGCTCGTGACCTTCGGCCTCGCGATGGTGGCCGAGCAGCTGATCCGCATCATCTGGGGCGCCGCGCCCCTGCCCGCGTCGATGCCGGCCGGCTTCAAGGGGCAGCTCATGCTGGGCGATTTCATG
>JBGQCE010000556.1:0-2933 GCA_041495185.1 Bradyrhizobium sp. | reverse complement strand
GGAAGTCATCGGCATGCTTTTCACCGAAAACGCGGCAAATTCAAGCCTCCGGACACCCGATCGAGGCCTGATGGAACCGCCAACGAGACCTGCGTGTTACCCGCGGGGTCGCGATCCCGTCACAATCCCTGCATAGCCCTGACCTCAACACGGCATAAACCATGCTTGGGGTACATTCTGGCAGGGTCAAACCATAGCTTGGCCTCGAGCTCACGGGAGACATCAGGTGCTCGAAATTTTGATCGGACGCGGCAAAAACAGCGCCGATGTCAGCGACAAGGTGGGGCTCGGCAGCATCAGGCGGCCGGTGATCGGGCTCGCACTGGGCGGCGGCGCCGCGCGCGGGTTTGCCCATATCGGCATTATCAGGACATTGATTGCCCATGGCATCGTCCCCAATGTCGTGGTCGGCACCTCGATCGGCGCGGTGGTCGGCGGCGCCTATGCGGCGGGGCATCTCGACACGCTTGAAGAATGGGCGCGCAGCCTGCAGCCGCGAAGTATTCTCGGCTACCTCGATATCCGCCTCAACCGCTCGGGCCTGATCGGCGGCGAGAAGCTTGCGGCCCACTTAGAAGCCGCGATCGGCCAGATCCTGATCGAGGAACTCCCGCTGAAATTTGCAACCGTTGCCACCGAAGTCCGCACCGGCCATGAAATCTGGCTGACCCATGGCCGCATGGTCCATGCGATGCGCGCTTCCTACGCGCTGCCCGGGATATTTTCGCCGGTGCTGGTGGGCGACCGCTGGCTGGTTGACGGGGCGCTGGTGAATCCGGTGCCGGTGTCGGCGGCGCGCGCGCTCGGCGCGGAAATCGTGATCGCCGCCAACCTTTCCAGCGACGTCTTTACCCACTCTACGACAATCTATTCCCACGGTGCGCCGGCTGACGCGCCGCAGGCGGTGACCGAACCGGCGCCGCCGAAACGCGGCTTGGGCAAGTTGTTTTCCCCCGAGCGCACCGTGAAGCGCGAATTTTTCGGCAGCGGCGGACGCCCGGGGATCTCCAGCGTCATGGTCGATGCCTTCAACATCATGCAGGACCGCATCACCCGCGCCCGCCTCGCCGGCGATCCGCCCGACTTGCTGATCTCGCCCCGCGTAGATCGAATCGGCTGGTTCGATTTCCACCGCGCAGACGATCTGATCGCGTTTGGCGCACGCGCCGCCGAGCGCGCGATCGACTCGATTCAGGAAGCTATCCACATTCTCGCGCCCGGCGCTGCGGGCGACAGGGGACCGTGACCGCTTCGGGCTTGACTTACGCGGTCTTGATGTAGTCGCGCAGCGCTTCCTGTTCGAGCTCGTATTCCCTGACCCGCCACTTGACGATGTCGCCGATGGAAATCAGGCCGACGACCATGCCTTCCTCGAGCACCGGCAAATGCCGGAATTTTCCCAAGGTCATCATTTCCATGATGCCGGCCACAGTGTCGGTCTGCCTGCAACTGACGACCTTGCGCGTCATGACGGCGCTGACCGGCTCATCCAGCACTCTGGCGCCGCGTTCGCCGAGCACGCGCACGATATCGCGCTCCGACAGGATGCCTTCGATGCGGCCTTTGCTCATCACCAGTACGGCGCCGATCTTGCGTTCCGCCAGAATCTTGATCGCAGCCGAGAGTTTTGCGTCCGGCTCGACGCTCTCAATGTGATGGCCCTTGGAATCGAGAATTGCACGTACCGTCATTGTCGTCTCCCTGAAGCCGATCGCGCCCTTTGAGCGAGCGCGGTCTTCGTTCCCTTGAGTCTTCAATCAACAGTTCAGCGCCGGTTTGGTTGCGGGCGCATTGGGCGGGCACCGGTATTCAAGCACGCTCACAGACGTATGCCCTTGCCACTTGGCGATAGCGATGATGGATGAAATCGCGTTGACCCGCAAGCGACGATCAGCCGCGGTTCGATATGTCCGACGATGACGCATCCGCAGCATTCGGCGGGGCCCGCGGAACCGGATCGAACAATGAAAACAACACGAGCCCTGCGAAAAATCCGCCGATATGCGCCTGCCAGGCGACGCTGGCGCCGTCAGCGCCGATCGCGATCGATCCGACGCCGAAGATGATGTTAATGCCGAACCAGACGGCAAGAAAACCCAGCACGCGCGTGTTGCGCAACGCACGCATCAGCGAAAGCGCCGGCACCTTTGCCGCGGCATCGGCGTCGCCCCGGCTGAACGAGAGGAAGCTGCCCTTCACGAAGGCAAAGCGGATCGCGGCCGCCATCGTGCCGGACACCGACGCCGAGGCGCCGATCATCGGCGCCACCGCGTGCTCATGGGTGACGAGATGCGCCAGCGCGCCGGCAGCCGCCGTTACCGCCATGAATACGAAAAACCGGATCGCGCCAAAGCGGCGCGCCAGCGCGCTGCCGAACGGCAACAGCCACAATACGTTGAAACCGAGATGGCTGAGATTGGCGTGCAGCAGCGAATAGGTCACGAAGGTCCAGACCTTTGCGCCGGCGCCGCCCGGAAATGTGATCGCCAGCAGCGTTGAATCGTAGCGCTTCGGAATGAACCCGAACACGTCGATCGTCCAGTTTTCCAGTTCCGGCGGCAGCAGCACGCGCAGGTGAATGACCGCCAGCAGCAGCACATAGGCGGTCAGCGCGCCGGGCAGCGTCAGGATCGGCTCGCTCGGGGTGTCCGGCGGCAATTCTGGCGGGGATTCTGCTGGAGATTCCAAGGGATCGAAGACCTCACGCGAGCGATTGCGCCCAATTAGGCGGCTTGGCCGTACTGTGCAAGCATGAGGATCGCCGCAAGCCGCCAAAGGCGAAAGAAAAAGGGAGGGCTCTGAGAAAGCCCCCGTTCCTGTCCTCGGACAGCCCCCCACCTTCACTTCCCGCACGATCCTGCCCGTGTCATCCACAATGCAGATGCTGGTCTCCTTGACCGATACGTCCAATCCAGCAAAATGGTCCATGCTGC
>JBGQCE010000555.1:0-2934 GCA_041495185.1 Bradyrhizobium sp. | reverse complement strand
GGAATAAGCCGTAAACCATTGCGCGGGGAATGCCGGGTGATCCCGGCGTGACCGTGGTGACTATGCTTGTGTGCTTTTATCACTTTGCACACAAGGCTGCGGGCGCATCAGGCGCCCGGCATTCCCTGCGCCCTCTGATTGGAGAGGGCGGGACATCCAAAGCAAAACTCGCGCGAAATGCGCGGCGAGATCGCGAAATCGTGTCTGCGCTGTTTGACAATTGAATCGGTGCCCGTAGCCCGGATGGAGCGCAGCGAAATCCGGGGCCGGCGTGTGTTGCAATCCCGGATTTCGCTGCGCTCCATCCGGGCTACGACATTTCCTGCCATTGCGAGGAGCGACTTGAAAAGGGCAAGGCGCGTGGCTTAAAGTCTAGCCCGCGGCCATCCCGGAGCGGATTTCGGCGCGCAGCTCGTCGATCAGCTTGAGGCCCTTCTTGGTCTCGATGTGCCAGAAGGTCCAGCCGTTGCAGGCGCCCGAGCCCTGCGCCACCGCGCCGATGCGATGGATCGAGCCGACCTTGTCGCCGAGCATGATGGCGCCGTCGGCGCGGACCAGGGCGCCGTGGCGTTTCCTGGAATCGACCAGCCTGGTGCCGGGAGAAATCATGCCGCGCTCGATCAGCTCGGAAAATGCCACCCGCGGCGCGTCGCGCGCCGTCATGAACGGCGCCAGTGTCGCTTCAGGCAGCGGTTCGATGGCGGCGATGCGCGCTTCCGCCGCGGTCGCATAGGTCTGATCGCGTTCGAAGCCGATGTAGCGGCGGCCGAGACGTTTTGCCACAGCGCCCGTGGTGCCGGTGCCGTTGAACGGATCGATCACGAGGTCGCCGGGCCTCGACGACGACAGCAGCACGCGCGCCAGCAGGCCTTCAGGCTTCTGGGTCGGATGCACCTTCTTGCCGTCGGCGCCTTTAAGGCGTTCCTCGCCGGTGCAGAGCGGGATCAGCCAGTCGGAACGCGCCTGCACATCCTCGTTGGCGGCCTTCAGGGCTTCGTAGTTGAAGGTATAGCCCTTGGCGTTCTCGTCGCGCGCGGCCCAGATCATCGTCTCATGCGCATTGGTGAAGCGGCGGCCGCGGAAATTCGGCATCGGATTGGTCTTGCGCCAGACGATATCGTTGAGCACCCAGAAGCCGAGGTCCTGCATGATCGCGCCGACGCGGAAGATGTTGTGGTAGGAGCCGATCACCCACAGCGTCGCGGACGGTTTCATGATGCGGCGGCAGGCGAGCAGCCAGGCGCGGGTGAAGTCGTCATAGGCGGCGAAGGATGAGAACTTGTCCCAGTCGTTGTTGACGGCATCGACGTGGGATTCATCGGGGCGCTTGAGATCGCCCTTGAGCTGCAAATTGTAGGGCGGGTCTGCGAATACCAGGTCGACGGAGCCTGCCGGAAGCTTCGACATCTCGGCGACGCAATCGCCTACGACGATACGGTTACTCGATTGGGATTCAAATTTAGTGCGGGGCGCCCTTGCAGACGCCCCGCGACGCGACACAACCATGACTCAAATACTCTGACTCAGGCGACGCTGTCGGCGACGCGGGACTAAACAACCGACTGGCGATACATTGACCGGGCAAAGTAAAAATCGACTTAATCGAGTTCATCATCCAACGAAGGCGGGCGGCACTTCCGCCGGAAACTCCCGAACCGCCGCACTAGGCAATTTTTGCCGGGCAGGTTATTGATTAACGGAATGGAAATTTTACGTGACTGCCGCGTTGGGTAGCAGCGAAGGCGTTGCCCGCCGGCAGGAATGAGGAAGAATCGCCATGCGTTACGATGATTTCCGCCGCAGCGACGACATCGAAGACCGTCGCGGCGATGATGGCAGCGGAATGGGTGGCGGAGGCGGTCTCGGCCTTCCGATGGGCGGCGGCGGGCTCGGTATCGGCACCATCATCGTGCTCGGCCTTGTCGGCTACGCGTTCGGCATCGACCCGCGCATCCTGATCGGCGGCGCGGAAATTCTCACCGGCGGCGGTCAGGCGCCAAGCATTCAAACCGATCGCGGGTCCACGTCCGCCAAGACCGGCGCGCCGACCGACCAGATGGGCAACATGATCGCCGGCATCCTCGGCGAGATCGACGATCGCTGGAGCGAAATCTTCCAGGCCAGCGGGCAATCCTACACGGGTCCGAAGATCGTGTTGTTCCGCAACGTCACCAATGGCGGGCGCTGCGGCATGGCGCAGTCGGCGATGGGGCCGTTCTACTGCCCGCCGGAAAAGCGGATTTTTCTCGATACCGGATTTTTCCGTGAGGTCGAAACCCGGTTTCGCGGCTGTTCGGGCAATGCCTGCAAGTTTACCGCGGCCTACATCATCGCCCATGAAGCGGGGCATCACATCCAGAACCTGCTCGGCATCCTGCCGCGTGTGACGCAGCAGCAGCAGGCCGGCAGCAAGACGGCATCCAACGCCTTGCAGGTGAGGGTCGAGCTGCAGGCGGATTGCCTGTCCGGCATCTGGGTCAACCGCGAGGAGAAGAAGCGCCCGGGTTTCCTTGAAGCCGGTGATATCGATGCGGCGCTGACGACGGCGTCCGCGATCGGTGACGACACGTTGCAGCGGCAGGCCACGGGACGGGTGGTGCCGGATTCATTTACCCACGGCTCGGCCGCGCAAAGAAAGCAATGGTTCGTGGCCGGTTATCAGCAGGGTACGCTGAAGGCCTGCGATACGTTCAGCGCGGGTACTCCTTAGAATGTCTTCCATCGACCAGTCGAAACAATTCGTGCCGCTCAACATCGCGGCCTGACGATTTCCGACACGCGCTCGCTTGAGGACGACAAATCCGGAACCACATTGTCGGAGCGGCTCACCGTGGCCGGTCACAAGCTCGCAGGCCGCGAGATCGTCATCTACTACGTCGATGCGATCCGGATCATCATCAAGAGATTGTTCTTGTTTTCGTTTGTCGTATTATT
>JBGQCE010000554.1:0-2936 GCA_041495185.1 Bradyrhizobium sp. | reverse complement strand
CGCCTGCGCCAAGGGCTTTTCCATCACCGCCGCGGTGTCGACGAACACCTTGACTTCGCCGCCCGAGGTGGCGACCAGCCATCGCGCCAGCGCCTTCAACCGCTTCTTGATCAAATCGTGATAATCGTCGCCTCGCGCATAGACCGAGATCGCGCCGCGCGTGCGCTGCTCCGGTATCGCCAGCGGATTTTCATCGGGCCCGTAATTGACGCCTAACATGATCACCGAACGCACGCCTGCCCACAGCACGCGCGGATCGGCGCGGCGTTCCGGGTGGGAGGCGAGCCAGTCCATGTCGCCATGCGCGCCGGCTTCGAGGAAAGCGCGGAAATGCCCGGCCGCATCCGCAAGTACATCCGGATCGGTGACGCCAATGCAATCGAAACCCAGCGCGCGCGCTTCGCTAATGAGCGCGGCCTTCAGATCGGCGGGCGAGAGCTTGATGGATGCGTTCAGAAGTCGAGGTCCACGTAGGTCTGCGATGCCGGCACGCCCGCCAGCCATTCGCTCAGCAGCGGGCGGAACGAGGGTCTGGATTTCACCCGCGCGTACCACGCCTTTGCCGCGTCGTCCTCGGTCCATGGCACGTCGCCCAGATAATCGATCGCCGAAAGATGCGCCGCGGCGGCGAGGTCCGCATAGGTCAGCCGGTCGCCGGCGAGATAATTCCGCGTCTTCGCCAGCCAGCCGATATAGGCCAGATGATAGCGCACATTTGCCTTGGCCGCGCGGATCACATCCGCCGCCGGCGCCCCGCCGCCGTCTTGCTCGCTCATGAAACGCTTGTAGATGCGCTCGGTGACCAGCGGATGGGAGACTTCCTCGAAAAACTTCTCGTTGAACCACGCCATCAGCCGGCGCACCTCGATGCGTTCGCCCATCGAGGTCGGCAGCAGCCGGCGTTCATTCAGCTCAGCGCCATGGGTTTCATCGAGATATTCGGCGATAACAGCGGCGCCGGGAATCGCGGGCCGGCCCTCCTCGATCAACACCGGCGTGGTGCCCGCGGGATTGAGCGCCAAAAACGCCTCGCGCCGCTCCCAGGTCCGCTCTTCCACCAGCCGCAGATCGAGGCCGTATTCGCCCAGCGCCAGGCGGATGAAGCGCGAATGCGGACAGAACGAATGATGAAACAGCGTGAACATGCAGCCCTTGGTAATTTCGTGGCGCTTAAGAAACCCTAAACCCCCCGAGGCGGCGACACTAGCCAAGCGTGCGAACGAGGCAACCTGTGTTTTCGCGTTTTTGACGTTGCGGCTCGGGTGCGAATAAGCGAGAAGAACCCGGCTTTTTCGGCTCATTTCGATCATAACGGAACCAGATCATGATGTCTGATGCATTGCGGGCGGTAATTCTCGGCATGGTCGAGGGCGTCACGGAATTCTTACCCGTTTCCTCGACCGGCCATTTGCTGCTGGCGGAACGGTTTTTCGATCTCGGCGAGGGCAGTTTCTGGAAGAGTTTCGCGATACTGATTCAACTCGGCGCCATTCTCGCGATTGTTGCGCTCTATTTTTTCAAATTATGGCGGATTGCGCTCGGCATGTTCTCCAATCCCGAGGACAGGCGATTCGTCATCGGCTTGCTGGTGGCGTTTTTGCCCGCGGCCGTGATCGGCGGCGCCGCCGGCGGCTACATCAAGGCCTATTTGTTCAATCCGTGGGTGGTGTGTTTTTCGCTGATCGTCGGCGGCGCGATCTTGCTGTGGGTCGATCAGCTCGATCTCGATCCGCGCGAATTCGATGCCACGACATTCCCGCTGCCGACGTATCTTTGGATCGGCTTCGCGCAATGCTTGGCGATGATTCCCGGCGTGTCGCGCTCCGGCGCCACCATCGTCGGAGCGATGCTGCTCGGTGCCGACAGGCGCTCGGCGGCGGAGTTTTCGTTCTTCCTGGCGATCCCGACCATGGTCGGCGCGTTCGCCTACGATTTTTACAAGAGCCGCGCCGACATGACGACCGATCATCTGGGAATCATCGCGATCGGATTTGTGGTGTCGTTCATCACCGCGATGATCGTGGTCAAGTCATTCCTGACTTACGTCACCCGCCACGGTTTCACGCTGTTCGCCTGGTGGCGCGTCATCGTCGGTACGCTTGGCCTGATCGCGCTGGCGATGGGGCGGTAGATTTAATCGCTCTTGCGCTGAAACTGCCCGGCGGCGCGGAAACGCCAGAGATATTGCGGCGCGATCGCTTCCAGCGAATCCGGCGCGATTCCCAATCCTTCCAGCGTCAGGCCCGCGGCCTTCGCCGCATCCGACACCACATTGTCGCTGCGTAACAGCGCGACCTGGTCCGGCGTCAGCTTGAGGGGCCCCGGCGCGAATTGCAGGAATAGCGCCTGCAATTTTGCCAGCCCGAACGGCAGCGAAACCAGCATGCGCCGGCGTTCAATGGTCGCGAGGATAATTTCCATGATCTGGCGCATCGTCAGCACTTCGGGACCGCCGAGCTCGTAAGTCGCGCCGGCCTTGGTCTTGCCGTCGACGGCGTCCGCAACCGCGGTCGCGACATCGCCGACATAGACCGGCTGCAGTTTTGTAACGCCGCCGCCGATCAGGGGCAGCGCCGGGGATATTCTTGCAAGTGCCGCGAAGCGGTTGGTGAACTGGTCTTCGGGCCCGAACATGACCGAAGGCCGCATGATGGTGGCGGACGGGACGGCCGACAGCACGGCCTTTTCACCGGCGGCCTTGGAGCGGCCGTAGCGCGAGAGCGAATTCTCGTCGGCGCCGATGGCGGAGACATGCACCATCCGCGCGCCGGCAGCGGCTGCCGCCTTCGCCACCGCGCCGGCGCCCGAGCCTTGCACCGCCTCGAAGGTTTGCGCGCCGCTCTCGGCCAGAATGCCGACGAGATTGATGGCGACATGGGAGTCGCGCATCGCGGCCGCGACGGAATCAGGAAAGCGCAGATTGGCCTGCACGGCGT
>JBGQCE010000553.1:0-2947 GCA_041495185.1 Bradyrhizobium sp. | reverse complement strand
GTCAAGAAGACCGCGACCTCGTTGTTGCTGCGGCCGCGTGAGTTCCTCGCCAATGCCCGCGATCTCGTCACGCTGAAGGAAGCGGTTAAGGAGCAGGTGCCGCGCTATGGCGATATCAGGGTGCCGGCCGTGGTGATTTCAGGCGACGTCGACAAGACCGTGTCGACCAACATTCATTCACGGCCGTTCGCCAAAGCTGTGCCGAATGCGAAACTGATCGTGCTGAGCGATGTTGGCCATATGGTGCAGAACGCAGCACCCGATCTTGTGATGTCCGAGATCGACGCGATGATCGGTGCGATCGCACGCCGCACGGCCGCCGCCGCGAACTAGAACGCGCCGTCGCTTCTCTATCGCGTTCGACGGTTGCCGAAGATGCCGAAACCCGCCAGCAGGAGGAGCCACCCGGCCAGAATTATCCAGCTGTTGATGCGTTGCACTCCCGACATCTCCAGAAGCACAAATGTACCGATGACGCCGACGGCGAAATACGCAATTCTGAAGAACAATCTTTTATTAAGAGCGATAGCGTTCATGGCTGCCTCCGGGCACAGCTTGCGCCGCTGATTATTTGTCGCCGGATCGGCCGCAACGGTTCACATGCGCGGCGCGCTTGAACGAGTGTGCCGCTCTGGTGATGTCACCCGTCGCATTCTGTTAAGGGTATTTCGCCTGGGAATCACAAGCCGGCGCTGTTTTCGGCCGTATTGCGGCGATATCCGCTCATTGCGTGTGACCCGACAAGCAGGCCACCCCGCTCGCCCCGGACGAACCGGCGCCAAGCGGGCCGTTTACTTGGTCTTCCCATCCTTGTCGTATTGCGCGAGAAATGCCCAGAGATCGTTGACCTCTTTCTCGTTCTTGATGCCCGCGAATACCATCTTGGTGCCGGGAATCTTCGCCCTCGGGTCTTTGATGTATTCCTTGAACTGCGCCTCGTTCCAGGTGATGCCGGAATTCTTGTTGGCGTCCGAATAGGAATAATCCGGCGCGCTGCCGGACTTGCGGCCGTCGAGCCCGTTGAGCTCCGGGCCGACCTTGTTCTTGGCGCCTTCGCCGATCGCGTGACAGGCCAGGCATTTATTGAACGACGTCTTGCCGGCCGCGGCGTCCTGCGCAAGCGCTGCGGATGCGGCCGCCGACGATGCGATGACGACCAGCGCGCTCAGTGTCAGTTTTTTCATGGTGTGCTCTTGCTGTTTTCCGAAGGTGGCTATGGGGCGTTGTTGCATGGGGCGCTTGCGGTGGACAGACCGGGGCAATGAATCTTGCCTACGCCTTTCGGATAGCCGGCATTCCCGGCGCGCCCGCCACCCGGTGACCTACCCAAAGCCGTCCAGACGTGCTTGATTCGCCATGACAAATTGGTGAACCCGGCCGCGCTTGCGCGAGATGCGCCCGCGGGGGAGAAGCAGACATGACCATCATGATGCCCGCATCGGATCAGGCGGTTCTGGGACGCCGCGACGCCATTGTCGCGGCGCTGCGCGCGATCGTGCCGGGCGAGGGCGTGATCGACAGTCCAGCCGAAATGTTGCCATACGAATCCGACGGCCTGATGGCGTATCGCCAGCCGCCGATGGTCGTCGTGCTGCCGGACACCACAGAACAAGTCTCCCAGGTCCTGAAATATTGCTTCGAGCAGGGCATCAAGGTGGTGCCGCGCGGCGCCGGCACCTCGCTGTCCGGAGGCGCGCTGCCGCTGGCTGACGGCGTGCTGCTGGGGCTTGGCAAATTCAAGCGCATCCGCGAGATCGATTTCGATAACCGGGTGGTTGTCACCGAGCCGGGGGTGACCAATCTTGCCATCAGCCAGGCGGTTGCCCACGCTGGTTTCTACTATGCGCCCGACCCGTCCTCGCAGATCGCCTGCTCGATCGGCGGCAATGTCGCAGAAAATTCCGGCGGCGTGCATTGCCTGAAATACGGCATGACCACCAATAACGTGCTGGGCTGCGAAATCGTGCTGATCACGGGCGAAATCATCAGGGTCGGCGGCAAGTCGGCTGAGGCTGGTGGATACGACCTGATGGGCATCATCACGGGGTCTGAAGGCCTGCTTGGCGTCATCACCGAAGTCACGGTGCGGATCCTGCAGAAACCGGAAACCGCACGCGCGCTGATGGTCGGCTTCGCGCAAGTCGAGACGGCCGGCGAATGCGTGGCGCGAATTATCGGCGCCGGCATCATTCCGGGCGGCATGGAAATGATGGACAAACCGGCCATCCACGCCGCGGAAGCCTTCGTCCATGCCGGCTATCCGCTGGACGTCGAAGCGCTTCTGATTATCGAACTCGACGGTCCCGGCGTCGAGGTCGACGAGCTGATCAAGCGGGTCGAGGCGATCGCGCAAGGCTGCGGCTCGACCATGTGCCGGATTTCCAATTCCGAAATGGAGCGCGATCTGTTCTGGGCCGGCCGCAAGGCGGCATTCCCGGCGGTCGGGCGGATCTCGCCGGATTATCTCTGCATGGACGGCACCATCCCGCGCGGCAAATTGCCGGAGGCCTTGACGCGAATCCGCGAGCTGTCGGCGAAATACGACCTGCGCGTCGCCAATGTGTTCCATGCCGGCGACGGCAATCTGCATCCGCTGATCCTGTATGATGCCAACAAGCCGGGCGAGATGCAGCGGGCAGAGGACTTCGGCGCCGATATCCTGCGGGTCTGCGTCGAGCTCGGCGGCGTGCTGACCGGCGAGCATGGCGTCGGCATCGAGAAGCGCGACCTGATGCCGGAAATGTTCAGCGAGATCGATCTCAACCAGCAGCAGCGGCTGAAATGCGCGTTCGACGCGCAGGGGCTGCTCAATCCCGGCAAGGTATTTCCGACCCTGCACCGCTGCGCCGAGCTTGGCCGCGTGCACGTCCACGGCGGCAAACTCGCTTTCCCAGACCTCCCGCGGTTTTGAGCAGGCGATCGTGGACACTCCCAGAGTACGTGACGC
>JBGQCE010000552.1:0-2948 GCA_041495185.1 Bradyrhizobium sp. | reverse complement strand
GGAAGTTCTGAACAAGCTTTTCGTCCCGCTGATGCGCGACTGGGACGGGTTCTCGGCGAAGGCGCACGAAATCATCGCCGACGGCAATCGCTTGGTCTCACTCGGGGTTTATTCGGGCACCTCCAAGGCTACCGGCAAGTCGATGACCGCGCCGTTCGCGCATGCCTGGACGGTGCGTGACGGCCGTATCGCAAAGTTCGACATGTACACCGACACCGCCAAGGTACTCGAAGCGCTGGAGGCTTGATGCGGACGAGGTATTATCTGCGATCGGCGGAGTAAAAGGTCGCCGGCTCCGCGGGAGACAGGCCATGCCGAAGCCAGAGATCATCGGTTCTGCGCGGTCGACCTACACGCGCGTCGTCTGCATGGTCTGCGAGGAGAAGGCAATCGAGTATGTGCTGACGGAGAAGCCGCTGCACGCGCCGGAGATCCTTGCCATCCATCCCCAAGGCAAAATGCCGGTGCTGCGCCACGGCGACGTCGAACTGTTCGAATCGAAGGCGATCGCCACCTATCTCGATCGCAGTTTTCCGGGCCCGTCCGTTTTCCCGTCCGACCCCCGTCTCGCCGCGCCCACCGAGCAATGGGTCTCGTTCGTCAATACGGTGATGGACCGCACCCTGATCCGGACCTATGTCTTCGCATATATCGCGCCGAAGACGTCGGATGGAAAGCCTGACCGGGCGGCGATCGAAGCCGTCATGCCGGCGGTGCGCGAGCAGTTGGGAATTCTGGACAAGGCGGTCGCCGGGACCGGTTATCTGGTCGACGATCAGTTCACCTTCGCCGACATCAATCTGCTGCCGATCCTGCATCGGATCGGGCAATTTCCCGAAGGCGCGAAGGCCATCTCTGCCGCGCCTCATCTCGCCGCCTATTACGAACGGCACGCGGCGCGATCGAGCTTCAAGTGCACCGACCCGCCGTCAGGCCCGCCAGGACGGACCAGGCCGAACTGATCACCGAAGGTCGCGATAAGGGTGACTTCGTGGCCTGCCGCGCGAGGCAAACGGGTTCGGATACATCTGCCGCGTATCGCACAATTGACAGCCATTCGGACCCCACGGCTGTGTGGCTGCGATGCCGCATAAGGGCAGAGCCATTCGCTCGGCAATAGCCGGGGGCACAGGTTGCTGACCGCCCTCGCAATAGTAAGCAAGCGCAGAATTCCCGCTTGATGCTGTCAGTAAAGTTCCCAGTAGCAAAAGACGGTATCTCATCTCGGCCTCCACCTTCGAGCCTCAAGTCTAGGTTCAACGACGGTCACCGCGCAATGTTACACTCAGCGAGCGGCTGCTTGTTCGAATGTCACCCCGATCGCGAATACGGACTTCCGGCCCCGATAACGGCCGCATTCAAGTTTCATCGAATCGGGCAAGTGCGTCCAGACATAGTCGAAAGACTGGAGGGCCTCCTCCCAGCGCGGCGCGAGGGCGTCCGGTTTGCCGTACTTCGCGGTGAGCGGTTTCAGCACGTCATTGCAGGCCGGATAACGCTCTTCGTTGCTTCTTGTCGGCTGTCGGTGCCCAATCATATCGAGCGGCTTCTCGAGCAGCAACCACAGGCGCTCCGTGACCCCCTGACGCACATTTGCCTGAATGTAATACACGTGATCGTGCGACTCGTCGGGCGTCAATCGCAGAACATAGGTGCCGGATCCCCGAGTACGAAAGAATTCCCGAATCCATTCTTTGAGGTCATCTTGCGACCTGCGTGTACGAACGTCGGCGCCGGGGCTGAGTTCATGCTGGGATCGCGGGTAGCGGTCGACCAGAGCGGCGAGATCCATGTTGCGGTGGAAGCCGGCAAAGGTGAACGGCTCGGCCTGCGCGCTGCCGACAATCAGGCCGGTCAGCCAGACAGAAGCGACCACTGCAAGACCAGTTCTCATTTTTCTCCCGTAAATGAACCGTCGGCCTACATGATGAAAGTCTCTGTCAGGGGCCTGAAGGTGCTAACTCCGGGACCGTCAACGGCAACGATCACTCGAATATTGCCGCCTGTCTTGCTGTCCCAACGCGTCTCGGTTTCTACCTGATATTCCTCGCCATCCGGCCCATTTATGCGATTACAGGGAATCTGGCCCACCAATTCGACCAATTCTCCGTACGAAAATTTCCGAAGCTCTTTCAGTCTGTCTTCGATGATCGCGCGCGCGATTTCGCGACTCATGTGCCAGGTCCACTTTCGGGATGATGCTCTATATCAATCGCAAGCCCTTCAGGCTGGCATGCCCGTTCTTGCCGACGATGATGTGATCGTGCACGGAGATGCCGAGCGGACCCGCGATATCGATGATCGCCTTTGTCATCTGGATATCCGCCTGCGACGGCGTCGGATCGCCCGAGGGGTGATTGTGCACCAGGATAACAGCGGTGGCGGATAATTCCAGCGCGCGCTTGATCACCTCGCGCGGATAGACCGGCGTATGGTCCACGGTGCCCGTCTGCTGCACCTCGTCCGATATCAGCTGGTTGCGCTTGTCGAGAAACAGCACGCGAAACTGTTCCTTGTCGGCGAACGCCATCGTGGTGCGGCAATAGTCGATCACGTCATTCCATGACGACAGCAGGGTGCGCTTCGTCAACTGGCCCTTGGCGATGCGGCTGGCGGCGGCCGCGATCAGTTTGAGCTCGGTGACCGTCCTGTCACCAACTCCCTTGACCTCCCGCAGCCGCGTTTCCGGCGCGTGAATAACTTCGGCGAACGAGCCGAATTTCCTGATCAGCGTTTTGGCCAGTGGCTTGACGTCGCCTTGTGACCGGGCGGTGAACAGCACCATCTCCAAGAGCTCATAATCGCTCAAGGCGTCGGGTCCCGCGCCATGAAAGCGCTCGCGCAGCCGCATCCGATGGCCGTGATAATGCGGCGCCTCGGCAGACTGATCCTGGGTATCGCTGGTTTTCGCGGACATCGGCCCTAACCATGCCGTGCCGGTCAGGATT
>JBGQCE010000551.1:0-2955 GCA_041495185.1 Bradyrhizobium sp. | reverse complement strand
CCACACGACTTCACCGTCCGCAACATGCGCCGTTCGTCAGCAGCACTGCCGCGTCCACCGCATCCCGCCCCGCGTCCGTGACGACCGCGATACGCCCCTCTGTGGGACGAGACGGCGGGGATATAGATTTGATTTGGGTCAGCGGCGAAGTGGAAAATTTTTGCAAACAGGACTGGACAGGTGGAATCAGATTGATCCGGCTCAACAAATTCGGCCGTGCGCGCAAGTCCGCAGGACGGGAGGTCCGTAACCCGGGCGGGAGCCAACGGGTCGCGCGAATGCGCACCCGATGATAAACTCCGCGAAATCTGGGTTGGCGTCACGCTAGCTCCCGGCGATTCGCTCCAATTGGGCTACGCTTCCTAAGACAAATCGCACGGGTGGTAAAAATCAGAGTCGTGAGCGCTTCGCGCGAGCGATCAAATCCGAAGCAAGAGGTCAAGTCGATGGTCAATCCGTCAAGAGCTAACGCCCTAAACAGACGAGCGGACAGCGCTGTTAAGAATCTCGCTCGATGGGGAGATTATTTGAAGGCCGAGCTAGCTAAGCAGAGTCCTCTTTAAAAGCCGCATGGCGTATCGAAATATGGTGAGGACTTGTATCCAGAAACAATCGAGCTAAAACGCAAGGACATCGAATTGCTCGCTGATTGTTTGGGCGACATTCGACGTGAGTTGGACAAATTTACCCGTCCGACTTAGGGAATTGTACAGTCGAGGAAGGGCGCGGTAGCTTGAGCCATCCGGCAACGCCCCGTTTCCCTTCCCCGCTCATCAAACCGGGCTTGCGGATTTTCCGCAGCGGCTTTCCAACAGACTTCACGGCAGGCTCACGAAGGGAACGCGGGCGCGTATTGAAGGCGGAGTCCCTCCCCGTCATTGCGAGGAGCGAAGCGACGAAGCAATCCATTCACTACCCGATCCGAAGTCTGGATTGCTTCGCTTCGCTCGCAATGACGGGGAGGGAGGCCCTACCCTCGATCGATATGCTTTGCGATGACAGGAAAATAAGCGCCGCCCGAACCGGCGTCGATCGCTTCCTGCAACACCTTGCCGATCAACTCGGCGCCGCGGATTTTGATGCCGGCGTCCGCGGCCAGTTCCAGCGCATAGGACAGATCTTTCAGGGCATATTCGGTCGAGAACGCGCGCTCGGGAAAATTGCCTGTTACAATCGCCTTCATGCCGTGATTGCGTAGAGCAAAACTGTCGGCCGAGCCCTTCGATAGCGTGTCGAGCAGCAGCGCTGGATCGACGCCATTGCGCTTGGCGAGAGCAACCGCCTCGGCCGGCGCGTTGACGGTCTCAAACAGCACCATGTTGTTGAGGATCTTTGTCACCTGCCCGGCACCCGTGCCGCCGCAATTCGTCACATCGGTGGCGAAGCAGCGGATCAGGGGCTCGATCGCGGCGAACAATTCGCCCGACCCGCCGACCATCACGCTCAGCGTTCCGTCCTGGGCAGCCTGACGCGTGCGCGCGATCGGCGCATCCGCCCACGACGCGCCCTTTGCCTGCAACTGCCCCGCGAAATCGCGGGTCTGCTTGACCGACGACGTCCCGAGATCGACGACGACCTGATGCTTTCGGATATTTTTCAGGATGCCGTCGCCGTCGAAAACGCCACGGACATGTTTGGCGCTGGGAAGGCACAGGAACACCAAGTCACTTTTGTCGACGACCTCCGCCACCGACGCCGCAACGTCAGCGCCTTCTTCGCGAAGCCGCTCAAGCGGCTCCGGCGCGAGGTCGAACGCGATCACGCGGGCGCCACTCTTCTTCACGAGGTTGCGGCAGATCGGCTCGCCCATCACGCCGAGACCGATAAAGCCGATGGTCTTGTACTGCGACATCCGTTCGCTCGCTTACTTCGCGAACGAGCGCAATGGTTTCAGGTGCAGCGCGAACGCGTCGACCTTGTCGCTGGCGCGCGGATAGATCTCGGTCACGATCGGATCGTGCCCGGGAATGATACGGTCGGGATGACCGGCAAGACGCTGCACAATATTCCAGCCCTCAAACATGTCGCCGAGATTATAGAGGATTGGAAACGGGCTGCGGCGATGCATGTTGGCATAGTAATGCGAAGCGTCCGACGCCAGCACGACCGGGCCGCGTTCGGTCTCGACCCGCACCACCTGCAAGCCATCGGAATGGCCGCCGACGCGATGCAGCGTCACGCCGGGCGCGACTTCGCCGTCGCCGGAATGAAAGGTCACCCGCTCGCTGAAGACGTGGCGAACCATCAGCGTGACATGCTCCACCGAAAAGGGATGACGCAGTACGCCGTGGCACATGCAGCGCCCGGTGGCGTAGCTCATCTCGCGATCCTGCAGATGAAACCGCGCATTGGGGAAGAGATCGAGATTGCCGGCGTGATCGTAATGCAGATGCGTGACGACGACGTCCCTGATCGCACTGGCGCTGACGCCGAAGCGCGCCAGCGCATCGACCGGATTGAGCGTGAGCTTGCGACCACGCGCTTGCGCCTCCGCCGCGTTGAAGCCGGTATCGACCAGAATGTCGCGGCCGCCGCCCCGGATCAGCCAGACGAAGTAATCGAGGTCTTGAGCACTAGTCTCATGGGGATCCGGCACGAGATAATTCATGTGGGGCGTGCGCGACATCGTCGCATAGCGGAGAGCGTAGATTTCGTAGACGTTTCCCATCGGTTCCACTTCTTGTTGGTTGACGATTGGCCGATGCCGCAACAAGCCACCGTCACGTCAAAAGGTCAAACTTGACCGGGGCCGCCTGCTTTTGCGCGGGCCCCCTTTTTAATGTGAGACGCCTCACAGGCTTGCCGGAACCCCGACATTTGCTGCCCGCCGGGGAAACCCCTGCCATCGCCGAAACATCCGGGCGGCGAAGGGCAGTTTTGAACCCTGTCCCACGCAGGAGCTGAAAGTTTTGTGGCGGCTAATTGACGCGATCAAACATAGCTCTTGCAAACAGT
>JBGQCE010000550.1:0-2957 GCA_041495185.1 Bradyrhizobium sp. | reverse complement strand
TGCCGGCTCAACGGCGGCGTCTATGGCGGCTCGACAGATCTGGCGCTGGCCTGTGATTTCCGCATCGGCGTCGACACCTGCGAGATGTTCATGCCGGCGGCGCGGCTCGGGCTGCATTATTACGCAAGCGGCATCAAGCGTTACGTATCGCGGCTCGGCATCGACAACGCCAAGCGGCTGTTCCTGACCGCCGAGAGGATCGGCGCCGCGGAGATGCTGCGGATCGGTTATCTCACCGCGATGGCGTCCGCCGAGGCGTTCGACGAGGAGGTCGACAGGCTGGCCGCCGTTCTCGCCGGCAATGCGCCGGTCGCGATGCGCGGCATGAAGCGCGCCATCAACGAATTCGCCCGCGGCAGGCTGGATGAAGCAGCCGCCGACCGCCGCGCCCGCGACAGCATGCGCAGCGCCGAGATCAAGGAAGGCATCAGGGCATTTTCGGAAAAACGTCCGCCGAAGTTTTAGTGGATAAAAGTCATGGACACTGCCTTGCGGTTGCCCCCGCAGGCCGCGCGATTCTTCCCCGCCCGGGACCTTTTAACAATTGACTCAGGGTTGTTGACGGTTAGCTTACCCGTGGCGCGGGAGGCTTTGAATGCAGGGTTTAGAGCCACACTGGGGACGGCAGGCGCTGGATTTCGTCGATGCGATTGAGGCGTCGAAAACGACGGCGAGCGTTATATCCCAGTTTGAACGAATGATCGGCAATCTCGGCTTTCACGCCTACATCATGGCGGGGATTCCGACGTCTGGGCAGTCGCTCAAGCAATTGACCGTCGCGAACGGCTGGCCGGCGGAATGGTTCGAACTATACAACCGTGAAAACCTGAGCTCGGTCGATCCCGTTCCCCGGCATTGCTTCAGCACTTTGAACCCGTTTGAGTGGAAGGATGCGCCTTACGATCGGGAACGCGACCAACCCGCTCACCGCGTCATGACGCGCGCGCGCGATTTTCGATTTCACGAAGGTTTCTGCATCCCGATACACTATGATGACGCGACCGGCGCCATCAGCATTGCCGGCGAACGTCCTTATCTCGATCCGGAAACCAAGAGCGCGCTCCATCTCATGAGCGTATTTACCCATGGCAGACTTCGAACGCTCGCCAGGCCTGCCCCTGCCACACTGCGCCGACGGCTCTCCGACATCGAAGCAGAGGTACTGCGCTGGGCAGCGCGCGGAAAGACCGCCTGGGAGACCAGTCAAATCCTGCATATTTCGGAGCGCAACGTGCGATGGCACCTTGAAGAGGCGCAGCGAAAACTGATGACAAAAAACAAAACGGCGACCGTCGCGGTGGCGCTTGTCAACCGCGAAATCGCGCTCTGAACTGGGAATTCTTCCAGTAGATCAAATTTCCTACATTGGCATGCTCGCCGCCTGATTGATTAACAGTCAAGCGGTGGCTTCGATGCTCGAAATTCACGTCGTCCGAAAAGACAACCGGCATCTCTATGAAAGATATTTCGACCCCTATTTCCGGCTGCGCCATGACATCTATGTCAAGCAACGCAAGTGGATGGACCTTGATCGTCCGGACGGCCGCGAAATAGACCAGTTCGATACGGAAGACGCGGTCTATCTGTTCTGCATCGACAATGGCCAGCTGATCGGCGCCATGCGCGCTCTGCCGACGCTATTGCCAACCCTGATGAGCGACATTTTTCCGTATCTCAACATCCGCGGACCGATCCGGAGGCCCGATGTGTATGAGCTTTCGCGTATCTTCGTTATTCCGGAGCGTCGCGGCGAGCACGCCGGCCCGCGTGTGGAAATGCTGCTGCTGACCGCCATCATGGAATACGGTATCAGCGTCGGTCTTACCGGGTTCACCATCGTTTTGGAGTCCTGGTGGCTGCCCCGGTTCGAGCGCTGCGGCTGGAAGGCTCATCCGCTCGGTCTGCCGCAGATGATCGATGACATGTCGGTTTTGGCTGTGCTGGTCGATTGCGACGACGCGACATGGAAGTCGCTTTGCAGCCAGATCGGTTTGACGAGACCGACGCTGACATGGCTGGGACTGGCCGGCATCAATCGCGCGGCTCTGCCGGATATTCCGACTCTTGTTCCACCAACCGTTCAGCCAGCGCAATGAGCTCTTCACGATGCGCCCTGCTTCGCAATTTGAGAAAGCTCCTCATTAACCGAAGTCCAAGAACCGTGGCCTCATCACACTTCAACGCTGCAAGCTTTGGTGACATCGGGATGGAATTCACTGCTGACGTTGCGGATTTTAAGCTGTGACCGAACCTTCGCTCGACAGGATCATTGGGCAATTGCAATTATGCATTGTCGACGCCAGAACTTTGCAACTCAAGATGTTGGAGCGCCTTTTGTCAATAGCGCTGCTGGAAGCCATTGAAGGTAAAGACAAATCAGAAAAGCGCGCACGCTGAATAGACGTTTTTTGATTGCCCTCTTTGTTCCACGAAACACTCCGGAAACACGAATCTCCCCGGCGCGCTTGAACGCGCGGCGAGGTCGGTCCGACTGATGGGCAGGGACACAACAACGGCTTCGCGCCAACCTGACTGGAGATAAGACAATGCTTCGCAAGATTACTCTCGGACTGATCGCCGCAGCTTCCCTCAGCGTTGCTGCCGTGGCTCCCGCTTCCGCGCATGGCTTTCATGGCGGCTGGGGGCACGGTGGCTGGGGCCACGGCTTCGGCTTCGGCGGCCTCTATATCAACACCGGCGTCAGCAACTGCTATCAGCAGCAGATGGTTCAGACCCGCCACGGGCTGCGCCTGCGCACCGTCAACGTCTGCGCTTACGACACCTACTGATCACCCACAGCCCACAATGGAAGCCCTGATCGCATTGGCGATCGGGGCTTTCCTTGTTGTAGCTACTCGTCGACAAAAGTCGCGGTATCCGGAATGCTGGCGCGCGACGTCCGGTAGGCGTTGATCTTGTGATCCAGATCCGGGAAGCCAAACGAAATCCCGCAAACC
>JBGQCE010000549.1:0-2965 GCA_041495185.1 Bradyrhizobium sp. | reverse complement strand
GACGCGATCACGACCGGGATTGACATCAAGGATGCCTGGCGGTGCGGAGACTCCCGCACCGCCAGCCTTTTTTAAGCTGGACACGGCTCCTGCCGCGCGTCAGCCGGGAGCCTTCGGATGGGCGGATGGGTTGCGTCGAATGAATGCTTTGACCGTAGGCCTGCTCACCGGCTTGGCTTATGTCGCGGCCACGCCGTGCCGCGCCGATACCGCTTCGGCCGAACCAACCAAGGAGGATTGCCAAGCGGCGGTTGAGCAGACGCGCGCTCTGGCGGCGGCCTTGCCCGCCGACCATCTCTCCCGTTATTTCGCCGAGCGCGACCTGCACCAGGCGATGGTCGAAGCCGGCAACGGCGAATTTGACGATTGCCTGGAGTTGGCAGCGCGCGCGACGGACGAAATAAAAGAGCGGCGCCACACATTGCAACCCGGTGAGAGGCTGAAAGTCCTGCAGCCCAACGAATAGTGGTCCAACGAATAATCCCCGCGGCGGAAATGGCTCCCCGTTCCGGTGCAGAAGCCATCGATCGGACAAGACGGAATTCCGACGCTCCCAAGATTTTGTTCCGCTGTCATCGCAGTGTCACTTTCGCGCGCGCATTGTTCGCCGCGCTTCAAACAACATGTGGACCTTGAGACATGGATCAGATCGAGCCGCTTTTTCCGATCCCTCTGCTGCGTTCGCCACGGCTGCTTGGTCCCGCGCTCAACGAGGCCGCTGTGGCAGCGATCCGCAACGCCCGGATCGAAAGCAATCTGCGCTCGGATCAGCTGTTCCATACCGAAGTCGCGGATCCGCGCGATAACAGGCTGTTTCAGGAGATCGCCGAACTGGCTGTCCCGAAACTCGTCGATTTCGGCGTCCTCCTGTTCGGTGAAAAGCTGCGCTGGACGGTTAAGGAGATGTGGACCAACATGCTCGAGACGGGAGGAAGCCAGACGCTGCACGCCCATGCTAACAGTTTTGTTTCGGGCATAATTTACCTGACGCCTTCGCATCCGGCGTGCAAGACGGTGTTTATGCGGCCGCTTGGTGGTTCTGATTTTTCCTTTCGCCATCATACACGGAGTGCCGCGATGGGACCTTTCAACGCGGGCAAGTACATATTACCCGAGGCCGAACCAGGAGATATGGTCCTGTTTCCCAGCTATCTCTATCACGAAGTGCCTAGAAATCAGGGCGAACAGAGGATCACGGTCGCCTTCAATGCGATTCCCGACAGTCTGGATTGCTGGGGTTACAGGATCAACTTCACCCCTTGAGCCAACTTCGGTTGTCAGGCTGCATTGTCACTGGCCGAATTCGCGCGACAGCAGCTCCCGTGCCTCGCCGCGCGAGGGTGCCGCATTGTTGATCTCGTGCAACAGGCGCGCGGCCGCCGCGCGGTCGGACGCCATCAGTGACCGCGCCATGCCGATCAATGGTCCATAGGCGGGGTCGAACTCGGAGCTGAGACGAAGCGCATCGAGCAGTCCCGGGGCCGCCGCCTCGATCAGCGCGGGGCCGCGCGGATCGCCCGGCAGCGCCGCGCCCGCATCAAGAAAGCGATTGCGCGCGCGCCAATAAGCGTTAAGGCGCTCGCTCAGCGCATCGCGCTTTGGCTCCGCCAGGAGTTCCGTCGGATCGGGCCGCAACGCTTGCGTGACGGCGCGCAGCAGGGCCCATGGCGGCGCCGACAGTGCCTGGACATTACGTCTCGCATCGAAAGTCACGAAGGGATAGTCGTCGGTGTTACGCGGCCCCTGGCCGGCAAAGGCAGACAGGGCGCGCGGACCTCCCAGATATTGCCCTAGCAAATCCAACGGTTTCTCGAATCCGATCCGCCGTGCGACAGGCCTGACGGCAGGATCGCTCAGCCGCTCGCCCAGCGCGTCCAGGTCGAGGTAGCCACCATCGCGGGGTCCGATCAGGGCGAGCATCGGCGTGCGCACACTGTAATGGTTGAGCCAGGCTGAACCGCCGGGATAGATCTCCAGAAATCCGCGGACGATCGCGCGCAAGGAGGGCAGATCGAGCTGATACAAGGGCAGCCACTGGCAAAACACCCCGCCGGGAGCCAATCTCCTTCGCACCGCCTCGAAATGGTCGGTGGTATAGAGAGCGCCGCTTCCGTCCAGCGCCGGGTGAAATAAATCGGCGATGATCACGTCGTACTGAGTGGTGTCCGCTGCGACGTATCGGCGAGCATCGGCGACGGTCACCCGAGGTGCCGGACCGGCCGTGCCGGGATTTACGAACCAGGGCAGTAATTCGACCACCTCTCGCGACAATTCGACGCCACGCACCGTCACTCCCGGCATCTGCGATCCACCGACCAAGGTGGCCCCGGTCCCGATGCCCAGAAATAATGCCCGATGCGGTGCTGGATGCAGCAACAGCGGCAGCATCGCCTGCCGATAGTCGGATCGCGCCGAATTGGTACCGCCCATCCGGAAGCGGCCGTTGACCTCCAAATACCGCGCCCCAAAGGCGTCATCGACAACACTCGCCGTAACCATTGGCCCTTCACGGACGGCAAGCAGTGCGCCGCCTGAAGGCACCTTCGTCAGAGAGGGAGCAGGGCGTACCCATAGGACAAGCGCGACAAGCGTGGGTGCCGCGGACCAGACGAGAGCGGCTCGGCGGAGCGGTATCAACAGCAGGTAACCCAGCGCTACAGGAATGAGTGCCGTCCACGCGCCAAAAGCCGGAATGAGGAGTTGCGCCGTCAGTAGCGGCGCCATCGAGGCTCCGATGCTATTGATGCCAACCGCCCATCCCAACGACCCACGATGGTCGCGTGTCCGCTGCGCCAGAAGGCCGAACAGCGCTCCCATCGCGGTCGACGGCACCAGGAAGAGCGCCATCGCGACAGCCAGTTCTCCGGCGACCCCGCCCTCGATCGCGGTTGCGGCGATGCGGGCGATATAGGGCGTGAGAAAGGCCGTCGTCAGACAGGCGAGAGCTGTCCCGGCGAGCAGCCAG
>JBGQCE010000548.1:0-2969 GCA_041495185.1 Bradyrhizobium sp. | reverse complement strand
TGGGTCGCCTCGGTCTGCCCAAGACCGGAAATGTCGTCGTTCTCGCCTTCCACCGTCATCAGCGCCACGCGGGTGACCTTCGACGGATCGACCGGCTTGCCGCGATGGGTCATCTCGCCCTTCGGCAGCGCATGCTTGACGAACACGGTATCGACCGTCTGCAAATAATACTCCGCGGTCAGATCCATGACCGCGAGATATTCGTCATAGAAGTCACGGTGCTTGTCGACCAGATCGCCGTCGCCCTTCACCAGATCCTTGAACAGGTTCTTGTGGGCGTCCATGTGACGGTCGAAATTCATGCTGATGAAGCCGTTGAGCTGCAGGAAGCCCGGATAGACGTCGCGCATCACGCCGGGATGCGGAAACGGCACCTTGGTGATGACGTGAGCGCGAAACCAGTCGATGCCGCGCTCGGCGGCGAGATTGTTGACGGCGGTCGGATTGCGGCGGGTATCGATCGGGCCGCCCATCAGCGTCATCGAGAGAGGAACGAAGGGATCGCGCTCGGCTTCCATGATGGAAACCGCCGCCACGACGGGCACCGAAGGCTGACAAACCGCGATTACATGCATGTTTCCGCCGAGAACGTGCAGCATCTCGATGACGTAATCGACATAGTCGTCGAGATCGAAACGGCCCTCGGTCAGCGGAACCATCCGGGCATCGGACCAATCGGTGATATAGACGTCATGGGTCGGCAGGAAGGCTTCGACCGTGCCGCGCAGCAGCGTTGCGTAATGGCCGGACATCGGGGCCACGATCAGCACGCGCGGATGCGGTACGCGCAACGGGCGCGTCAATTTGCGGTCGAAATACAACAGGCGGCAGAACGGCTTTTCCCATACGACGCGGATGTCGATCGGCGTGCGCACGCCGTTGACTTCGGTATCGTTGAGGCCCCATTCGGGCTTGCCGTATCGGCGCGTGGTCCGCTCGAACAGTTCGCAACCGGCGGCAACGGATTTGCCGAGCTCGGTGTGCGACCACGGATTGAGCGGATTCTGAAACAGGATTTTTGTCGCGTCAGTCACGGCCCGCGCCGGATTGAGCGACGCGTGAGCCATTTCGTACATCCAGTACATCGGCGTTGTGAGCGCCGGACTGCCTTCGGCCACCAGTGGCGGTGCGCCGCCAAATTCACCAATCGGCATCTGTCCCTCAAGTCCCTTTTGCATCGCAGCATAGTGCCGAATGCGTAATAATGCGTCAATGCACAGATCGGTATATCTACGGGGCCTGACAAGCCCAAGGCCTTCAAATCCATGGGATAAGTGACTTATTCGCCACTCTGGATCAGCGAGCCGTGGCGGCGGGCGCTGCGTAAAAGTGCAAGAAATACCGCAAATGACCCGATAAACAGCACCAAGTTGATCGCCAGCGCTGACATCATCAAATCGGCCCGAAACACATGGTCGATCAATAGCGCCCGCATTCCCTCGAACACGTAGGTCGGCGGCAACGTCCAGGCGACGTATTGCAGCCAATGCGGCAGCACCGTCACCGGGTAATAGATGCAGGCCAGCGGCATCAAGGCGAACATCAGCGTCCAGACGATGCTCTCGGCGCCGAGGCCATTGCGCAGCACCAGCCCCGAGACGAAAATGCCAACCGACCAGCTGGTGAAAATCAGATTGCAGAAGAAGGCGATCAGCGGCAGCCCGATGCCGTAAAAATTGAAATCGAATAAAAACATCGCCAACAGCGTCATCGGAATGACGCCGATCGCGAGCCGGATCAGGCTCATGACCATCAGCGCGATCAGAAACTCGATCGGCTTTAGCGGGCTCATCATCAGGTTGCCGAGATTGCGCGCCCACATCTCCTCGAGAAACGAAATCGAAAAGCCGAGCTGGCCGCGAAACAGGATGTCCCACAGGATCACCGCGCCGATCAGGGTGCCGCCGGCGCGGGCGAAAAACCCGGCATTCTGCGAGATGTAATTCTGCAGGAACCCCCAGGTGATAATCTGCAACGCCGGCCAATACAGCAATTCCAGCAGCCGCGGCCACGACGAGAGCAGCAGATACCAGTAACGCAGGATCATCGCGCCGATGCGATGCGGCGCGATATCCAGATGCATGGCGAGCCTGTTCACGACGTCGCCTCCTGAACACGGCCGCGGGCGACATCGAGGAACACTTCTTCCAGCGTCGCCCGGTTGTAGCGGGCCATGATGTTATCGGGGCTGTCATCGTCCTCGATGCGGCCGCGCTTCATGATGATGACGCGGTCGCACAGCCGCTCTACTTCCAGCATGTTGTGCGACGCGAGCAGGATGGTCGCGCCATGGACCTTGCGATAATCCTCGAGATGCTGCCTGATCCAGTCGGCGGTATCGGGGTCGAGCGAAGCCGTCGGTTCGTCCAGCAATAACAGTTCGGGCTGGTTGATCAGCGCCTTCGCCAGCGCGACGCGCGTCTTCTGCCCGGCCGAGAGCTTGCCATTGGCGCGGTCGAGGAAATCGCCGAGATCGAGATCGGCGGCAAGTTTCTCGATCCGCTCGCGCAGATTCTCAACGGCATAGAGCCGGCCGAAGATCGTGAGATTCTGCCGTACCGTGAGCCGCATCGGCATATCGACATAGGGACTTTCGAAATTCATCCGGCCGAGCACCTCAGCGCTCTGGTCGGGCATTGAATACCCCAGCACCTGGATACGTCCCGAGGTCGGCAGCACCAGCCCCATGATCATGGCAATGGTCGTGGTCTTGCCGGCGCCGTTGCCGCCGAGCAGTCCGGTGACGCTGCCGCGCCTGATCCGAAACGAAATGTCGTCGACCGCGCGGGTGGTCTTGTAGAGCTTGATGAGGTGCGCGACCTCGATCGCCGCCGACCCCGCCGGATCGGCCGCGGCAAAACGGGACGTGACTGCGCCGTCATTGACCATGCCGGCCGTTCATTGGGCCATTGCCGCGGCAAGCGCAAGACTTTGGCCTGCCCGGTGCAACGCCCGACGGATCAATTTGT
>JBGQCE010000547.1:0-2971 GCA_041495185.1 Bradyrhizobium sp. | reverse complement strand
GCGAGTCTTTTCAATGATCGCTGAGCAATCGACACCAAGGCCGATCCAAGACCGGGGGTCATCTAAGTCCCTGTATTTGAGTCGGTTTTCGAGATGTGTGAATCCGATAGCCGGTGATCGGGCTTGTTTGTCACCGTCATCCGCGGATTATGGCTTGCCTGCGCCCGGTCGGGCCGGCTTCGCCTCCGCTGGACTTGACGCCGGCGTCGAGGCGTCAGGACCACACGACTTCGCCGTCCGCGGCAACATCGTTCGTCAGCGCGCCGTCTGACCGCTCACAGGCTCGTTAGAGCCCGCCCTGCGATCACGTCACACGCCAAACGCTGCCGCGTCCACCGCATCCCATGCCCAACGTCCGTGACGATCGCGATACGCCCCTCCAAGGGGGACGGGATGGCGAGAATCAATAAAGCTGTTTCTACCGAACCGCGAAGCAAAGAATTTTTTGAAACAGGGCTGGACACGCAAATCACCGGCCAGCCCGTCGAGCAAATCACGCCTCAGCCTTTGAGCCACGGCGCGGTCGCGGCAAGAAGCAAAACGGCGGAAGCTTCGCAATCAATATGAATAGGCGAGCCTTTGCTTTTGGGCTCCCGACATCGCCGCGCTCATGCAACAACGGCTTGGGGGCTCTCCTTGTCCTCTGCGGCGAGCGCATCGAGATCGACGAGGTGCGGATCGTTCTGATGGAGATCGTGACCTGTCCCTCCGCTGCCATGAACGTGTATCAGGGTCTGCACACGCCGGGCATTTAGATAGTCCACATGCTGATGCCGTAGCGCGACCGGCAGCAACATTTTTGGCAGCCCGACCAGCGCGAATGCCTGAACCCTCCGCACCTCAGTGCCTTCCCGCCAAAGCAGCGGATTGAGCGTGTAAATCAATTGCCGCTCGATTTCTGCAAGCAGCGGTTGCTCCGGCTCGGGTGCCGCGCGGAGCCCAATGTTGGCGTTGCCCGCGCGCGTGCGCACCGCGGCGGATCGTAGCTCCCAGCAAATCAAGTCCGCAGCCGAGAGAACCTCGCGACGCACCGCATCCACGCTGGTCGAGAACCTTGTCGCTTCCGGCATTGACGCCGCGCCTTTTGTGACAGCGTTCACGAGCGCGGCGGCGCCGGCACCAAATCCCGGGGCAGCCTGCTCGATTGCCGCAGCCATCGCCTCAATCTCATCCGCCACCATGTCACGGTCGCGCTGCGCTTTGGCGTCAGCCAATGCGCGCTCGGTTGCGGCGACCTGCTCGTCGAATTCCACCAATGCGGCGCGCAGTGTCTTGGCGCGTTCCTCGACGGCGCGCATGTTGGCCTCTGCTCGATCAAGCTTGGCATTGACGGCACCGGCTACCGCCAACCGTTCGGCTTCGGCACGTTTTTCTCCAAGTACCGTTTCGGCGATGCTTAACCGGTCGGCCAGTTTCTGCCGCGCCGCCTGCTTATCCTTCAGCGCACTCTGGAAGCGCTCGACCGGACTGAGCTCACGCTTGAAAAAAGCCATAACGATATCCTCGCGGATCAAGATCGTCCGCCGAATCAGCAAGATCTAATGCGCTCGGAAGGTAATCGGGAACTTGGATAACATTGCGGCTTAAGTCGGCGCATGCCTCTCGCCGGCTCTTAATTCAATCCTGCAACCATCTCTCGACCTATCGTCCGGGCACCGGCATGGGCGGACGCATCGGCGAGCGTGATGTGCTGAAAGCAGCAGGCGACGGCTTCGCCGCGGCGGCTCGCGACCGGCCGCGCTGTGCACTATCGACGGACTCCAGATAGGAGGTGAGCGCCCAGGCCGAACTCGAATTGCTCGCGTAGTGCTTTTGCAGGAACAGGAAGAGCGTGAGGCTGAAGCGGTCCTTGGCAAGACCGCGTGCGCTGCGATGACATGTCGCGCATCCATCCGCAAACAGCCTGGCGGCCGGTTTGCCCTGATCGATATTCTGAGCGTGCGCCGGACCGCCGCTCAGCACCAAAATAACGCCAAGGCCGAGCAGGCTGCGCCACAGTTTCTGCAGCGAAATAAGTTCCGGCGCTAGTTGCATGCCGCAGTCGTCCTTTGCCTCAACAGAACCGCCCTCGTCATGTCCGACAAATGCCGGCGCTCCTGACCCGCTAGTGCCCATAACTTTCCGAAGTTCGTGCAAGGTGGGTGCTGCAGGGATCACGAACTTCGGAAAGTGGGCACTCGCGAGGGTTACGGTCGAACAACGTCAAAAAGGCGGCGACGCGCTCGGCGGTCATCAGCGGTGGCGACCTCAAACGGCAGGCTCATTTCCTCGCACCGCCGGACCGCGGTGCATGAGTCCGCGAACGGCTGCCGGCTCAACCGGTCGACGCAACACAGGCGTTAAACCTCTGTGCTGGGGTTTCGAATGCCAAGGTCTTACGTGTCCGCTCGTTTAGCTGACGCGCCACTTTGTTCAGATGAGTTTGAGAGTACACCGATAAGTCGGTCCCGCTTGGAAAGTACTGCCTGAGCAGACCGTGGTGTTCTCATTGGACCCGCGCTGCCACGGGCTCTGTGGGTCGCAGAAGTAAACATCGATGTTGGTCGCTAACGTAAATCGTCGATGATCTGCAAGTTCCTTGCCGCGGTCCCGGGTGGCGCGCACTCAGGCAGGCGCGCTGCTGACCAGCCACATCGCACCGGGCAGGCGCACGCTCGCGCCGTCCAGATGCGGCGCCAGCGCCTCGCGGACGGACGCGATGGCGGCTGTAACGACCTCGGCCGGTTGGCCGCGCAGCCAGCTGTTAACGGCGCCGATCTGGGTCGACTGAACCACAGCCTCCTCCAGCCCGCGGCCGGCGGCGATGTCGAGATCGCGGTCGAGCTTGTCGAGCCGCGGCGGCGCCCAGCCGGCTGCGGTGAGTACCTGGGAGACGCGCTGCGGATCGGCGAAGGCGAACATTCCGGGGGCTTGCGGGTCCGGTTTCGGTCGCGGGGGCACGTGGGGAGAGACCGCGCGCATCGGCACCTCG
>JBGQCE010000546.1:0-2975 GCA_041495185.1 Bradyrhizobium sp. | reverse complement strand
TCGTGCTCTGGCGCCGCGACGTCCGCCGGTTTCGCCGCGAGCCCATCGATCCCGGCCTTATTTATTCGCTGATCGAACTTGCCAGCCATGCCCCGTCGGTCGGGCATTGCCAGCCCTGGCGGTTCGTGCTCGTCGAATCGGCCGCGCGCCGCGCGGCGGTAAGGGAGAGTTTCAGCCGGGCCAACGCGAAAGCTGCCGAGAGCTATCGCGATCAGGAGCGCGAGCGCTACATCAAGCTCAAGCTTGAAGGGCTTGAAGACGCGCCGGTCCACCTTGCCGTATTCGCCGACGAGACAACGCAGGCAGGCAATGGCCTCGGTCGCCAGACGATGCCAGAGACGCTTCGATATTCAGTCGTTGCCGCGGTACAGACATTTTGGCTTGCCGCGCGCGCCGAAGGGCTGGGAGTCGGCTGGATTTCGATCCTCGAGCCGAAGATCGTTTGTCGAATGCTCGACGTACCAGAGGCATGGACCCTCGTCGCTTACCTCTGCGTTGGCCAGCCCGCAGATAATTCGCGTCAGTGGTGGAAATGACCGGTGAACAATCTAGACTACTCAACGTCGGCGACCGTGTTTGCTGGAAAGCTAGCGCCACTGATCTTGGGGAGGGTCATCGCAACGGCTTGGAGTGGAGTTCGCTGATCACAAAGCCGCCGTCCTTCAATTGAAATTAGCTCGGACAAAGACGCACATCATGGAGTTAATCCATGATGGAAGTCGGTCATGCCGATTGGCTTTGATGATCTTGTGGATGACGTAATGACCAATTGGCCGGCGTCAAGATAGGGTGCGTCGGCTGTCCGATCGCTTGCTTTCACACTGTGGACGACGCGTGCGGCGAACACCGCATCCCGCGACGCCTTTCTAAAGGCGCTGCGCGATAAAGTCATGTGGGGGAAAAAGTAAGTATTCCAATAAATTGAGCCGATCGGTCGGGCAATTGATCTAGGTCAAATCGTTTTTCCCAAATCCAGTAGTCTCAATGCGCGTGCAACGAGGCAGGCGGAGGTACCGATTGAAGGATTGAGCCATGACAGCTCCGACGCCGGATGACTTGAGAGCCGCTTCGCAGATAGTCGTGTTCAGCGGCCTTAATCCGCGAGAAGTGCAAACGCTTCTCGCGCAGGCAACTGTCATCGATCTCGAGCCTGGTCAGTCTCTGTTTCGACAAGGCGACGCCGCAGCGGCATTCTTTATCGTCATCACTGGCTGGGTTAAGCTATACCGGATAACGCCTGCCGGTGACGAAGCCGTCCTGCATGTTCTTACCAAGGGCGAGAGTTTTGCCGAGGCGGTCGCCTTCGTCGGCGGTCGCTATCCCGCCACCGCTTCTGCCGCCACCGATGCCCGGGTCGTCATGATCCCCGCCCACCATGTGATAAATTGTGTTCGCGAAATGCCGGACATCGCTATCGCGATGATTGCGTCGACATCGCAGCACCTTCATCGATTGGTTCAGCGTGTCGAGCAGCTATCGGCGCAAAGCGGGCTGCAGCGTGTGGCGGAATTCCTTGCCGGTTTGTGTCCAAACATGGACGGCTCCTGTACGATTTCACTGCCTTACGACAAAACGCTGATTGCCGGGCGGCTTGGGCTAAAGCCGGAATCGCTGTCGCGGGTCTTCGCAAAACTTCGATCGGTGGGGGTGGACGTTCGTGCCTCCGATGTGGTCGTGAGCGAAGTTGCCCAGCTCCGGAGTCTCGTAGCCAGCGATCGAATCAGGGCCCGTGGCTCTTCCAACGGACGGCATGGAGTCCCCTGTTGACCGAGGTTGGCCCCAAGACTGCACTATTACCTCATCCTCGAAATCGAAGGTCCCCAGCGGATCTGCTGTCAGCGCAGTAACGATTTGATTTTTGGCAATATGCTGGCGCGCCACTCAGTCGCTCCGAATCGCTGCTCAACGATTTCATGGTCCGAGATGACAAGCCATAGCGGCACACCATCGCTGCGCCGGAGGCGGCTCCGATGGATGCGAAGTTCATCGGGCCAGTTCTCGTCGTTCAATACATCGAGGAGGTGTGGCGACTTGACCTCGCGATAGCTAAGACGCGCGAATTCCGCTGACGCAAAGAAGGCAGCGCCTTCTCCCTCTCGCCAGGCTCGACAGGGCGCGCAATCGTCGGCACCGATATAAAGCAGCATAACCTCAGAGGCATGGGCGGGTTTTGTGGGATGGTCTCTCCACTCCAACCCCGCGACCGCCGCGATTGCGACGGCGATGCCTGCGCTCAACAGCGTGCGACGAGATCTCGCAGGACGGCGTGACAATTGAGCGACGAACCGAGTTCCGGACATGGCGAATTATTTCTGTTGCACACGCGACTATCCTTGACCGCGGTCAAGGATAAGAAGTGTGAGCAGGGTAAATTTGACCCTCCCATTGGAAGGTTCAGAGGTCCGCTATGCCGCCTATCGAACAGCCGACCGAAAAACAGGCGAGTTCCGAGCGCATGCCGATGATGCAGCGGATACTCGACAATCCGTTCCTGCTGCTGTTCCTCGGCGTAACGCTTCCGACGGTTCTCTACCTGATCTGGGGCGTGATGGAAATCGCCTCGGTCCCCCTGGCGAAATGAAGACTGCAAGTTGCACCCACCCGCGCTGAGGCGCGAATCCTTTTGAGAAGGGGAGATCGACATGGCCGTCACACCGCCCGAACAACGAATTTGGTGGAACGAGCCTATCGAGAGGGTCGAACTGGTCTGGATCGTGATCGCCTTCCTCTGGGGCCTGTTCATGTTCGGCTTCATGATCGCGTGGCATTTCATCGGCCAGCAAAATCTCAGCAAGGAAGCCTACCGCATCGCACCGTCGGCCTATGAGGCGAAAGTCGACGAGTTCGCCAAGAAATTCCAGGTGCGCGAGGAGCAGGGCATCCCGGTGGTCAAGCCCAAGGCCGGAGCCGATGTCTATCTGCTCGGCCGGCTGTGGCAATGGTGGCCCATTCTCGAGTTGGAAAAGGGCGTCAGC
>JBGQCE010000545.1:0-2978 GCA_041495185.1 Bradyrhizobium sp. | reverse complement strand
CTTCAGGCCGGACACGTTGGGCAATAGCGCGCTCTCCGGCACCTCGACGCCTTCCATCACCACCTCGCCGGTGACGGACGCGCGCAACGAGAGCTTGCCGTCGATCTTGGGCGCCGAGAGGCCCTTCATGCCCTTTTCGAGAATGAAGCCGCGGATCTGGTTGTTATGCTCCGATGATTTCGCCCACACCACGAACACGTCGGCGATCGGGGCGTTGGAAATCCACATCTTGGTTCCGGTCAGCCGATAGCCGTCGGAGGTCTTCTCGGCGCGGGTCTTCATGCCGCCGGGATCGGAGCCGGCATCCGGCTCGGTCAGGCCGAAGCAGCCGACCCACTCGCCGGTGGCGAGCTTGGGCAGATATTTCTTGCGCTGGTTCTCGTCGCCATAGGCATAGATCGGGTGCATCACCAGCGACGACTGCACCGAATTCATCGAGCGATAGCCGGAATCGACGCGCTCGATCTCGCGCGCCACCAGGCCATAGGCAACGTAGCTGGCATTGGCGCAGCCATATTCCTCCGGCAGGGTGATGCCGATCAGGCCGAGCTCGCCCATCTCGTGGAAAATGTCGCGATCGACCTTCTCTTCCAGATAGGCCTTGGTGATGCGCGGCATCAATTTGTCCTGTGCATAGGCGCGCGCGGTGTCGCGGATCATGCGTTCGTCTTCGCTGAGCTGCTCGTCGAGCATGAACGGATCGTCCCACTGGAAATTCACCGGGGACGGCTTGTCCTTGGTCTGAGGGCGCACGCTCATAACAATTCCTTTCGCATACTGCCGCCGGCGTTAGCTCAGCAAAGGCAGGTTAAATCTTTGGACACTAGCCTTCAAGCTGTTCGTTGGAGACGATCTCGATGCCGAAGCCGGACAGTCCCTTGTAGTCATGCACCGATGACGTCAGGTGGCGGATCGAGGTGACGCCGAGATCGCGCAGGATCTGTGCGCCGACGCCGACTTCGCGCCATTGCTTGTTGCGGTCGGCTTCCGCGGAATTTTCCTCCGGCAGCGGCGCAACCGGAACGCCGGCAGCGCCGTCGCGCAAGTACACCAGCACACCGCGACCGGCCTTCTTGAAATGTTCGAGCACGGCCGCCATGCGCTTCGGCCCGGTGAAAATGTCCCTGACGATATTGGGCTTGTGAAACCGGGTGAGCACGTTCTTGCCGTCGCCGATGCCATTATAGACGAACGCCACATGCGCGATGGAATCGAACGGCGAGCGATAGGCATAGCCCTGCAACAACCCGATCGGGCTCTCGGTAGTGAATGTCGAGACCCGCTCGATCAGTTTCTCGCGCGCCTGGCGGTAGGCGATCATGTCGGCGATGGTGACATGCTTGAGCTTGTGGGCGGCTGCGAACCGCGCCACCTGCTCGCCCTTCATGACGGTGCCGTCGTCGTTCATCAATTCGCTGATGACGCCGACCGGCGGCAGGCCGCTCAGCTTGCAGAGATCGACCGCGGCCTCGGTATGGCCCGAGCGCAGCAGCACGCCGCCGTCGCGCGCAATCAGCGGAAACACGTGGCCGGGCCGCGCAAAATCGTTGCCGCCGACGTTCGGGTTGGCCAGCGCGCGGCAGCAGGAAGCGCGTTCATCCGCAGAAATCCCGGTGCCGCCATCCGGCTTGTAGTCGATCGACACCGTAAACGCGGTGGTGTGACTGGACTCGTTATGCGCCACCATCGGATCGAGCCGCAGCCGGCGCGCATCTTCGGTCGTGATCGGCGCGCAGACGATGCCCGAGGTGTGACGGATGATAAATGCCATCTTGTCGGCGGTGCACAGCGACGCCGCGACAATCAGATCGCCCTCGCCTTCGCGGTCGTCGTCATCGGTGACGACGACGAGTTCGCCGTGGGCGAAAGCTTGCAGAACTTCCTGGATCGGATCGGCCATTATCGGGGTCTCGCTTTTGTGCTGGGACCATTAGCCGGACTCGCGAGCCCGCGCCAGCATCATTACGCAGGGCAGGACGTCGCTGGCGGCAACGGCGAGACAAGCGCTGCAGACTTGTCTAAGATCGGAACCAACAAAGAACAAGGGAGACGCAGTCGATGACTTCAGCAATGTTCGACTTCGCACCACTGCTGCCTTCGGGGCTGCCCGCGCCCGCGGCGAAGTGGACGGGGCTGGCGAAATACAGTTTTATTGGCGGCAACAACGACCCCGACCAGGTTCCGGTCGAGGGCCTGATCGACGCCGTGAACGCCGTGCTCAGGCGCGAGGGCAAGACGCTCGCCACCTATGGGCTTGCGAGCGGTCCGCAGGGTTATCGTCCCCTGCGTGAATTTTTGACGAGAAAACTCAAGCGCGATGCCGGCATCGACTGCGTCACCGACGATATCCTGATCGTCTCGGGCTCGCTGCAGGCGCTCGACCTCGTCAACGCGACGCTGCTCGCCCGCGGCGATACCGTTGTCATCGAGCAGGACACCTATCAGGGCGCGCTGAACCGGCTGACCCGGCTTGGGGTCAACGTGGTCGGCATTCCGCTCGACCATCAGGGCATGCGGATGGACGCGCTGGCGGCCACCCTCGCCGACCTCAAGCGCCGCGGCATCACGCCGAAATACATCTACACCATCCCGACCGTACAGAACCCGACCGGCACCGTCATGCCGGAGGCCCGCCGCGCCGAACTTCTGAAACTGGCGGAACAATATGGCGTGCCGGTCTTCGAGGACGATTGCTATGCCGACCTGATCTGGGACGGAAAGCGTCCGCCCGCGCTCTATGCCATGAGCAGGAACGGCGGCGTCATCCACATCGGCTCGTTCTCCAAATCGATCGCGCCGGCGCTGCGGGTCGGTTTCATCGTCGCGCCATGGGCTGTCCTGTCGCGAATGCTGGCGCTGAAGACCGATGCCGGAAGTGGCGCGCTCGAGCAGATGGTGCTCGCGGAATATTGCGCGCCGCATTTCGCCTCGCACGTGCCGAAGCTGACGCGCGGCCTCCGCGCCAAGCTCGACACGCT
>JBGQCE010000544.1:0-2991 GCA_041495185.1 Bradyrhizobium sp. | reverse complement strand
GGTGAAATAGCAGATATCGATGCTTGAAGCGACACTGAGAGAGCGGGCAAGGAACCTTCTGACGGCCTCCAGGCGCAGCGACGTTCCGCCGTTCATGGTGATGGACGTGATGGCGGCGGCGGCGCGGATCGAGGCGGCCGGCGGCCATGTCATCCACATGGAAGTCGGACAACCGGCGGCGCCGGCGCCGAAGGCGGCGATCGCGGCCGCTCATGCGGCGCTCGACGGCGGGCGGATCGATTACACCTCGGCGCTGGGCATTCCCACGCTCCGCGAGCGCATCGCCAGGCACTATCGCGAGACCTACGGCTGCGCCGTGGATCCCGGCCGGATCGTGGTCACCACCGGCTCGTCGGGCGCGTTTATCCTGGGCTTTCTTGCGATGTTCGAGCCGGGCGATCGCGTTGCGGTCACGGTGCCCGGTTATCCGCCATATCGTCACATTCTCACGGCGCTGGGCTGCGAGCCGGTGCTGATCGAGACATCGAGCGAAACCCGTCATGCGCTGACCGGTGAAGCCCTGCTCGCCGCACATCGCAAAAGTCCATTGAAGGGCGTGCTGGTCGGAAGTCCGGCCAATCCCACGGGCACGATGATGTCCCGCGAGGCGCTCACCAGCCTGATTGACGCCGCGGAAGGCGCGGGCATTCGTTTCATTTCCGACGAGATCTATCACGGCCTCGACTATGCCTTCCTTGCGGTGACGGCGGCGGAGCTTTCACCGCACGCGCTCGTCATCAATTCGTTCTCGAAATATTTCTGCATGACCGGCTGGCGGGTCGGCTGGATGGTGGTGCCGGAACCGCTGGTGCGGCCGATCGAGCGGCTGCAGCAAAATCTCGCGATCTCGGTGCCGACCCTGTCGCAGATTGCCGCGGAGGCGGCGTTCGAAGGCCGCGAGGAAATGGAAGAGGTCAAGCGCGGCTACCAGCAGAACCGCCGCATTCTGATTGACGGCCTGCCGCAAGCCGGCCTCGACAAATTCCTGCCGGCCGACGGCGCGTTCTACCTCTACGCCGACGTCTCCGCATTCACGTCAGACAGTTTCGAATTTGCCAAGCAGATGCTGGAACAGGCGCACGTCGCCTCGACCCCCGGCATCGACTTCGATCCGGTTCACGGCCGCGGGTTCATCCGTTTTTCCTACGCGCGTTCGGCCGAGGAAATGCGGGAAGCGGTTGCGCGCATCGCGCGGTGGCTGGCCGGATGACGCAGGCGATCAGGATTTCGGATTACGTCTCGTCGGAATCTCCGTTGCGTCTGAATCTGCCGCCGTGGGAAGCCTGCGCAAAGGCGGCTGAATTGGTGGAATCGCTGTTTGCAAATCTTTCATCGTCGTACAAGATCATCGGACACGGAATCGCCGCGCACGACAGCGCAACTATTGAGGAAGGGGCGGTCCTCAAGGCGCCCTGCATCGTCGGGGAAAACTGCTTTGTCGCGGCCTATACGTATCTTCGCGGCGGTGTCTGGCTGGATTCGAACGTAACTGTCGGTCCGTCCGCGGAAATAAAATCGTCTTTTCTTTTTGGGGGAAGCAAGGCGGCGCACCTCAACTTCATTGGCGATTCCATTATTGGCCGGAATGTAAACATTGAGGCCGGAGCGGTTTTGGCCAACTATCGCAACGAGCGGGATAGCAAGGAAATTATCTGTTTCGACGGACGGCGTTATATCCAAACCGGGCATGATAAATTTGGTTCACTGGTCGGCGATGGATGCCGGATCGGTGCCAACGCGGTACTGGCGCCGGGCACCATTCTAGCGCGTGGCGCAGTCATAGGGCGCCTCGCGCTCGTCGATCAGGTCGCAGAGCGGCGGTAACCCCCGTCGAAGGCCCGATCCGTCAACCGCGCCGGATTTCAACTGCCGAAAAACGCGTCCGTGCCATTGACTCTGTTGAGCCAATTGATTTTGGCTGTGCCGAGTGGGACGGCCGTCTGCGCAAGGCGACGGACAAATCGGAAAATACTGATGGGGGAGTGAACGTCATGGCGGCAGCAACCGGAGCCCGGGCTCGCGCGGCGAAACCCTGGTACAAAATACTCTATCTTCAGGTGCTGATCGCCATCCTTATCGGTGTCGTCGTCGGCTGGCTATGGCCCAATCTCGCGACCAATGACTGGATCAAGGCGCTCGGCGACGGCTTCATCAAGTTGATCAAGATGGTGATCGCGCCGATCATCTTCTGCACGGTGGTATCTGGCATTTCGCATATTCAGGATGCCAGAAAGGTCGGCCGCGTCGGCGTCAAGGCGCTGGTCTATTTCGAAGTCGTCTCGTCGTTTGCGCTGATTCTCGGCCTGGTGGTGGGCAATCTGGTTCAGGTAGGTCACGGGCTCGGTGCCAAGCCTGATGCCGCGGCGGTCGCAACCTACGTCAAGCAGGCGGAAGCGCAAAAGTCGGTCGATTTCGTCCTCAACATTATTCCGGACAGCGTGGTCGGCGCGCTCGCGCGCGGCGACATCCTGCAGGTGCTGCTGTTCGCCATCCTGTTCGGCTTCGCGCTGATGGCGCTCGGCGAACGCGGCCACCGGCTGCGCGAGGTCATCGACGATACGGCGCACGCGGTGTTTGGTGTGATCGCCATCGTCATGAAGGCGGCACCGATCGGCGCCTTTGGCGCGATGGCCTACACCATCGGCAAATATGGCCCCGCGGCGCTCGGCAATCTCGTCGGACTGATCGCGGTGTTCTATATGACCGCGGCGCTGTTCGTGTTCGTCGTGCTCGGTCTGATCGCGCGGTTCGTCGGTTTCAGCATCTTCAAGTTCATGGCCTATATCAAGGACGAGCTTTTGATCGTGCTCGGCACCAGTTCTTCCGAAAGCGCGCTGCCGCAATTGATGGAAAAGCTGGAGCGGCTCGGATGTTCCAAACCGGTGGTTGGATTGGTGGTACCCACCGGCTACTCGTTCAATCTGGACGGCACCAACATCTATATGACGCTGGCGACACTGTTCATCGCGCAGGCGCTCGGCATCGAGCTGT
>JBGQCE010000543.1:0-2994 GCA_041495185.1 Bradyrhizobium sp. | reverse complement strand
GGTGCATGCGCGAACGCAAAGATGATCAGGGCTCCCGATATCACGGAGGCCGCAAGCGTGCGCGCGAATGTCTCACTGAGGCCGAATGCCGACAGCAGTGCCGGCAGCGAAACGGTCGCCGCCGTTGTCTGCGAGGTCTGCAGCAGCGCGATCCGCGCCGGCGCGATCAGGCCTTTCAGGGTCATCTGCGCTGATATGCCGAGCACGATCACCACGACAAACGAACGCAGATTGCCGCGGCCAAGCAGCACCAGCGCGCGCGAGCCGCAGCCGTTGGAAAGCACCATGCCGTAACCGAACAGCAAGCCGCCCGAAAACATCAGCGGCGCTGAAAACGACGGCTGCAGATAGATCGATTTGCCGAGATCGACGACACTACCGGCGGCCAGAAGCTGGGCCAGGGCGATCGCAACGCCAAGCGCGAGCGCATAGGTCCGGATCAGGCGGCTGTCGCCATCGGCCCACCAGCCGCGCAGGCCGCTGAGCAAGCAGAAGCCGCTCAACAGACCGACCGCGCCATAGGCAAGACCGATCACTAGTCCGCTCACGACGACAATGTTGCCACCGGTCAGCACTGGCTTTTTCCTTCGGCGTCCGCGGCCGTAACGGCCGGCATCGCTCAAATAAGATGCAATTTCCGCCTTGCTATAACGTCTCTCGCATACGCCAGTCCACGACTCGTCCGCGCGGAGAACGAAGTTGTCGTGAGGTAGCGCGCAAAGGGAATAAAACCTTCGCTCGCAATCGAAATGCGAAGGTTTTCATTCTCGTCCTCGGCTGGCAATATTCGGGACGAGTCCCTTATCCAGCCGGCCGCAGGATCACGCGGTCGCGCGACGAGCCGGCGACCGCGATAAAGGCGGCCTTCGCGTCTTCCAGACGATAGATGGCGCTCACCTTGATCGGAAACGGCTTGAGATGTCCGCTGGCGAAGCCGGGACCGAGTTCCCTGAGTACCGCGCCGGTTGCGGTGGATGACAACCCCAGCGTATCGATGCCGACATAGGTGTGCTGGCCGCGATAGAATTCCAGGATATTGAACTGCACGATCCGGTCGATGGCGGCGATCAGGATTTGGCGTCCCCGCAACGCCAGCGATCTGTGGGCGGCCTGAAAATAGGGATCGCCGACGGTATTGAACACGATGTCGGCGCCCTTGCCGTCCGTCAGCTCGCGAACGCGCGTGGCAACGTCGGTCGCGGACGCATCGATCACTTCGACTTTTGAACTGGTGTGGCCCTCATACGGTTCGTTCCTGCGCACCACGCCGATCACGCGCGCGCCGTTCCAGCTCGCGATTTGCACCGCGGATTGACCGACCTTGCCGTTGACACCCATCACCAGCACCGTCTCGTGTTTTTTTGGCATGCCGGCGCGGCGAAAACCTTCCATCGCCGTGACAAAGGGAACGCCGATACCCGCGGCCTCGTCCCACGACAGATTTTTCGGCTTCTCCACCACGGCATCGGCTTCGACCGTAAGATGCGTCGCGTGGGTGCCGTCGCGCCGGATCCCGAGGTCGCCCGAGGAACCGAACACCTCGCGTCCGACAGAACCGGCCGGGCCGTCGATCACAATGCCCGCATAGTCGCGGCCGGGCGTACGCGGAAATACCGCGTAGGCCATCAGGCCGGTCGCGGCCTTTACATCGGACGGATTTACCGCCGCCGCCTTGACCTCGATCAGCACCTCGTTTTCGGCCCTCGACAGCGTGCGCCGCTCGATCGTGGGTGCGAGCGAGCCCGGATCGTCAGCCTTCGCCTTAAGGCGCACGCAGCGCGCCTCGACGGCAACCGCCGGGCTATCTGGCTTCTTGGGGGCTGACATCATGGGTGTTCCCGATTTCTTGGCGATTGCCTGGGCATTTCCTGGCGATTTCAAACGCGAATTGACGCCCGCAGGGATCGTTGACACCAAGGTGGCTTCGCATCATGACTAAACGACTGATCGCCTAGTTCAAGAGGCTTGTTCCAACAGGCCCGGCGGCACGGGGGGAGACCGAGAGTGAACGTCAAGGCCAAGCTTTCGCCCGACAAACTCGCGCGCGCCTGCGCGGACGCGATGTGGAAGGAAGACGACGCCAGCAAGGCTCTCGGCATGGAGATCCTGCGGATCAAGCCGGGCGAAGCTGTCCTGACCATGACCATCAGGCCGCACATGGTCAACGGGCATGGCATCGCCCATGGCGGCTTCATCTTCACGCTGGCGGATTCGGCGTTCGCCTTTGCCTGCAACTCCCATAACGAGCTCGCCATCGCCGCGCATTGCAACATCTCCTTTATCAGGCCGGGCAAGCTTGGCGAACGGCTGGTCGCCACCGCGCGGGAAATCTCGCGAACCGGACGTTCCGGGATTTACGATGTGCGCGTCACGGTCGATGAAACCGCGGTTGCCGAGTTGCGCGGTCACTCCCGCACGCTCGGCGGCGCATGGGTGCCGACCGCCGACGCCGACGCCAAGGCCAAATTGAAATAGGCACCTGAGTTCAGGAAATACGCGATGGCTTCGACCGACCTTCGATCCGGCACAAGCGGCTACAGAGCGGAGTTGGATGACGCCGAGCGGGCCTCCCGCGACGAAATAACAGCGCTGCAGATCAAGCGTCTCGTCCGAACGCTGGCGCACGCCTACGACAACGTCGCCCATTACAAAAAAGCGTTCGACAAGGCCGGCGTGCGTCCCGCCGACTTCAGGCAGCTCTCCGATCTCGGCAAGTTTCCCTTCACGGTGAAGATCGACCTGCGCGACAATTATCCGTTCAATATGTTCGCTGTCGCCCGCGAGAAACTGGTTCGCGTGCACGCCTCTTCCGGCACCACCGGCAAGCCGATCGTGTGGTCGGATACACCAGGGCCGATATCGAGATGTGGTCGGACGTGATGGCGCGCTCGATCCGCGCCGCGGGCGGCCGCAGCGGCATGATCATCCACAACGCCTATGGCTATGGCCTGTTCACCGGCGGCCTCGGCGTGCATTACGGCGGGGAGCGGCTCG
>JBGQCE010000542.1:0-3004 GCA_041495185.1 Bradyrhizobium sp. | reverse complement strand
GTCGCCGAGCACGACCGCCTCGGCCTGGTCGTGGGTAACATAAAGCGCGGTCATGCCGGTCTGCTTGAGGATGACGCGGAGATCGTCGCGCAACCGCAAGCGCAATTTGGCATCGAGGTTGGACAGGGGCTCGTCGAGCAGTAAAAGCTGCGGCCGATACACGATGCTGCGGGCGAGTGCGACGCGCTGCATCTGACCGCCCGACAGCGCCACCACCGGCCGGTCGGCATATTCCGACAGGCCGACCAGTTCCAGCACCTCATCGACTTTGCGGTTGGCATCCATGCGCAGGATGTTGCGGTGCTTGAGCGGATAGATCACGTTCTGCCGCACGGTCATATGCGGCCACACCGCATAGGACTGAAACACCATGCCAAGGTCGCGCAGTCGCGGCGGCACGAGAATGCCGCGGGCGGGCGACGACACCAGGCGCCCGGCAATGCTGATTTCGCCGCCGGTGGGATGCTCGAGGCCTGCGACGCAGCGCAAGGTCGTGGTCTTGCCGCAGCCCGAGGGCCCTAACAGAACCACGATCTCGCCGGCCGGCACGGCAAAGCTTACGCCGTCGATGGCCGGCCGGCCGATCGAGAACTGCTTGCGCAGGTCGGTAACTTCGAGCGTCGCCGTCATGATTTGAATTGCTTCATGCGCGCGGCGCTCACTGCCGGTAGCCGAAGGTCTTGTCCCATTCGGCAACCCACGGCCCGTGCAGCTTCACGTACTCGTCGAACTTCGGGAACCAGACCTTGACGACCTTGGGATCAAAGCCTTCGGGATAGACTGGCGCCACCTTGAGCGAGGTCAGATTGCCGAGTTCCTTGATCATGAAGGTCTGACCCTCTTTCGACAGACACCAGTTGAGGAAAAGTTTCGCGGCATTGGGATGCGCGGCGGTCTTCGGAATTCCCGATGCATAAGGATTGGCCGGGGTGCCTTCGGGCGGGAAGAAAATCCTGATCGGCGCGCCGTCTTTCTGTTTCGGATAAATCGCATTGTAGAGCAAGGGGCCCATCGCGACTTCGCCGCGCACCATCGAGTCCGACATCGGCGCGCCCGACGGATAGAGAATTGGATGGGTCGCTGCCTGCTTTGCCCAATAATCCTCGCCCAGCACCTGGCGCTCGAACATGATCCGGGTCCAGGTGGTGCCGCCGGACTGGGCGAACACCTGCCCCGTCATTTTGTCGTATTCGGGCTTGGTCAGATCCATCCAGGACTTGGGCGGATTTTTTACCAGCTCGGTATTGTAGGCAATCGACCAGACCAGCGTGGCGCGTGGCCACAGCTTGGGCGAAATCTGCGCATCGGGATTGTAATCGGCGGCGTTCGGCGGTGCATAATCCTGGAACATGTCGGCCAGCGGCAGCATCAGCGCGCGGTCGGAATGATCGATCACGTCGGCGATCAGCTTGCCGGCCGCCGCCTCGGTCTTGACGCGGGTGATGAGCTGACCTCCCGGCGCGCGCACCATCTCCACCTTGATCTCCGGGAAACGCTTGTTGAACTCCTTGATGACCTGCTGTTCGACTTCGGCGAAATTCGCGGTGTAATAGACCAGTTTGCCTTCCGCTTTCGCCGCCGCGATCAATTCCGGCGAACCGAATTCCTGTGCACGTGCAGGTAGCGCGCTCAGCGCGATGCCGAGACCGGCGACGCCGGCAAGTGTGACGATACTGGCAACGATTTTTTTGGTCACGGCCGATTCTCCCCTGATGTTACCTTATCCTGTTCGCAACGCTGCCCTGGTCTGCCCCACGGGAGAGCCAGTTGGCGCCGCCGATGAGAACGCCGAGCAGAACCATCTGCACCAGACTGAATGCAGCGGTCTTGCCGAGATTCCCGCCTTCGTAATAGTCGAGCAGCAGCACCGACATCACCATGGTGTTGCTGGTGTAGAGAAACAGCGACGAGCCCAGCTCGCGGATCGCCAGCACGAACAATAGCGTCATCGAGGCGATCACGCCCGGCCGCGCCAGCGGCAACACGATGGTTCTGATGGTGCCGAGCATGCTCTTGCCGCAGACCCAGGCGGCTTCCTCAAGCTCACGATGGATTTGCAGGAACGAAGTCGACAGCGCCTTGACCGTATCCGGCATGAAGCGCGCGATGAATGCGAGCGCCAGAATCCAGATGGTACCGTAGAGCCCGCCGGGAATGCCGATCCAGGCCCACAAATAGGCAACGCCAATCACAAGGCCGGGAATCGCCACCGGCAAGGTCGATACCAGATCGATGCTGCGCCGGCCGGCCACGCTCGTTCGATGGATCGTGTAGCCGATCGCAAAGGCGAGTGCGCCGCCGACCACGGCGGTGATGATGCCGACCTCGACGGCGTTATAGATCGAATTCATCGTCAACGGATTGTCGAAGATGGCGTTGAAATGCATCAGCGAGTATTGCCGCATGTCGAACAGGCTGGCGGCATCGCGGATGAACATGAATTTCCGGAACGCGGCGACAATCAGCGCTAGTGTCGGGAGCACCACCACGACCAGCAAATAGATGAGGCCGAGCGCAAAAGTGAACCAGCGCCACGGCCCGAGATCGAGATTGCGCGGCCGAAATGCCTTGCCGGCGACGGTTGTATAGCTGCGCCCGCTCAGCACCTTCTGCTGCAGAAGCACCAGCAGGCCTGTGACCACCATCAGGATGATCGCAACCGCGGCCGCGGTATTGTAGAGCGGCGGCGACCAGTTGGTGAGCTTGAAAATGTAGGTGGTCAACACGCTGATATTGGTCGGCGCGCCCAACACCGCCGGAATGCCGTAGATGCCGAGCATCACAATGAACGACAGCAGCATGCCGGACACGATCGCCGGCATGATCAGCGGAAACGTCACCGAGAACACTGTCGCGAACGCGCTGGCGCCGGAAATTTCCGCGGCCTCTTCCAGGCTGGGATCCATGTTGCGCAGCGCCGATGAGGTGAACATGTAGACGTAAGGCGCGTAGTAAATGCCGAACACGAACACCAATCCCCACAGCGAATAGAAATTCACGTGCC
>JBGQCE010000541.1:0-3006 GCA_041495185.1 Bradyrhizobium sp. | reverse complement strand
CATCGCTGAACTGATTCGGTCAGTAGAAGCGGTTTTTCCCGTCATTGCGAGGAGCAAAGCGACGAAGCAATTCACCTTGCACTTGCCGCCTATGGATTGCTTCGCGGAGCCTGTCATCGGGCGGCGCTTTGCGCCGACCCGTTGGCTCGCAGTGACGCATTGAATAAAAAAGGCGCCCGCTCCGGGCGCCTTTTTCGCATGCCGATAACGTGCGGCCTGTTTCTACTTCGCCGCCGGATTAGCCGGAGCAGCGCCGGCCGGCGGATTGGCCTCGAGCTTCTTGCGAGCTTCCTCAGCGCGTTTCTGCAGCTCTTCCTGCAGCTTCTTCTGGGTTTCCTCGAACACCTTCGGATCGGTCGGCGGACCATCATAGGCCTTGGCGAATTCGGCGAGCGGTAGCGGCAGTGTAAGCGGCGCGCCGTTGGAGTTGATCGCCTGAACCACGAGGTTCTGCCCCTTCTTCATGTTGGCGAGAAGTTCCGGGGTTACATCGTAGTCCGACATGCAGCCATTGGCGAAACAGATTACATAGGGGCTCTGCGCCGGGGCATTGCCGTCGACGATGACACGGGTGCCGTGAACCAGCTGCATGCCGAGCGGCAGCGTCACGCGCAGGATCTTCTTCGGTTCGCCTTCGGGCTCGATAATGACGGCGGCGATGACGGGCTGGCCGGACTCGATGCGGCCATCCTTGCCGGTGAAGCAGACCTGCTTGGCGTTGGCGTCCTGGCCCTTCAGGCAGAATTTCGTCCACGGCGCATAAATCAGCTGAACCTGGTCGGCGGCGGGCTGGCCACCCGCTGCGGGAGGAGCTGCAGCCGCCGGCGGCGGCGCTGCCTGCTGGGCGGCCGGTGCGGGCGCCGCAGGAGCGGCCTTCGGGGCAGCCTTCGGAGCGGCCTTGGCTTTCGGGGCAGCGGGAGCGCCTGGCGCCGGAGCCGGCTGCTGGGCGTGGACTTCGGGAGCCAGCAACGTGGCGGTCAATGCGGTTGCCGCCAGCAAGGCGAAAACCCGCCCACGCGGCCAGACCGACGCGGCCAAGATACGGAAATTCATTGCGGAAAACCCTTTCTGAACGGAAGCGCCCGAAACCGCTGCAGGCACCGACACCTGGCCGTTTGGGCGGCTGTCTCCTTGCCAAATGAGGCGGTTAAGTGACAGGCCCCGCCGTCTCGGTCAATTGAACGTCTTCATACAGTGGCGGGCGAAAAGATCAATGCCGACAACCGTCTCAGGCGCACGCGGCGGCCCGATGCCGGCGGCTATGGTAAAACCCTGCAGTGAACCATAACGAATCAAATCGGCGTGCTGTGTTGCGGGTTTCGAGGTGCAGAAGCGTTCGAGCGATCGCCTGCGGCGTCCTCGCCTTCGGCGTCGCACTCGCGATGGACGCGGGCAAGGCGTCCGCGGAGGAAAGTTATGCCATAGCGATGCACGGCGCGCCCGCTTTGCCCGCCGGTTTCACCCATATGCCTTATGCCAATCCCGATGCGCCGAAGGGTGGCCGGCTGGTGCAGGGCCTTCTCGGTACCTTCGACAGCCTCAACCCGCTGATCGTCCGGGGCCTCGCCGTGCAGCAAATCAGGGGCTTCGTCGTCGAAAGCCTGATGTCGCGGGGCAATGATGAGGCCTTCACGCTCTACGGTCTCTTGGCAAAGAGCGTGGAGACCGACGACATCAGGAGCTACGTCACCTTCCATCTCGATCCCAAGGCACGCTTCTCGGACGGGCAGCAGGTCACTGCCGAGGATGTGCTGTTCTCCTGGGCTTTGCTGCGCGATCACGGGCGTCCCAACCATCGCCAGTATTATTCCAAGGTCGCCAAGGCCGAGGCGCCGGACCCGCTCACCGTGCGGTTCGATCTTGGTGGCGCCAACGACCGCGAGCTGCCGCTGATCCTCGGCCTGATGCCGGTATTGCCCAAGCATGCGGTCGATGTCGCGACGTTCGAAGATACGTCGATGGCCGCGCCTGTTGGTTCCGGCCCTTACCGCGTCAGCGCGGTGAAGCCCGGCGCCAGCGTGACATTGACGCGCAATCCCGACTATTGGGGCCGCGATCTGCCGGTCAATCGTGGTCTGTGGAATTTCGACGAGATCAGGCTCGATTTCTATCGCGAGGCCAACGGCCAGTTCGAAGCATTCAAACGCGGCCTCTATGACTTTCGCGTCGAGACCGAGCCGCTGCGCTGGCACGATGGATACGATTTCCCGGCGGCCCGGAACGGCGAGGTGATCCGCGATATCATCAAGACCGGGATGCCGCAGCCGTCGGAATTCCTGGTGTTCAACACCAGACGCCCCATGTTTGCCGATATCCGCGTGCGGCAGGCTCTGACGCTGTTGTTCGATTTCGAGTGGATCAACCGCAACTACTTCTTCGGGCTGTACGGCCGCTCGGCAAGTTTCTTCGCAGGCTCCGAACTATCGGCATATGGACGCGCCGCCGACGATCGCGAGCGTGAGCTCCTGAAACCCTTCACATCGCATATCCCATCAGACATTCTCGACGGCAGCTATCGCCTTCCCGTCAGCGACGGCTCCGGCCGCGATCGCGCCACGCTTCGCAGTGCGCTGACGCTGTTATCGCAAGCCGGCTACGATCTCGACGGCACTGTGTTGCGGCAGCGCGTGACGAGAGCGCCCCTCACCTTCGAGATCCTGGTGACGACCCGCGATCAGGAGCGGATCGCGCTGGCCTATGCGCGCGATCTGAAGCGCGCGGGCATCGAGGCCTCGGTGCGGGCGGTCGATCCGGTGCAATTCGATCAACGCCGGCTCGGCTACGAATTCGACATGATCCAGAACCGCTGGGATCAGTCATTGTCGCCGGGCAACGAACAGTCGTTCTATTGGGGAAGCGAGGCTGCGGACATTCAGGGCACGCGAAACTACATGGGCGCCAAAGACCCAGCCATCGACGCCCTGATCGCGGCATTGCTCGAGGCGCGCGAGCATCCCGCTTTCGTCTCGGCGGTGCGGGCGCTCGATCGGACCCTGATGTCGGGTT